>JAKALH010000076.1 GCA_021813225.1 Chloroflexota bacterium | reverse complement strand
GCCAGGAAAAGCCGGACGCAGAGATGGGAGACTGCATCATGGTGGACGTCACCATGAAGGACTTCGGGCGCATTGCCGCCCAGAACGTCAAGCAGATGATCGTACAGAAACTGCGCGAAGCGGAACGCGACTTCCAGTACAACACCTTTGCCGAACGCGAAGGGGAGATCGTCCACGGCGTGGTGCAGAACGTGACGCCGGCCGGCCTGGTGCTGAACCTGGGCCGCGCCGAGGGCATCCTGCCGCGCAAGGAGCAGATTCCCGGCGAGCGCCTGGACAATCAGCAGCGCCTGCGCGCCTACGTCACCGAAGTGAAGCGCAACAGCCGCGGCCCGCAGATCATGCTGTCGCGCTCGCACAAGAATATGCTGCGCCGCCTGCTGGAGATCGAGGTGCCCGAAATCCAGAAGGGCCAGGTCGAGATCAAGTCGATAGCGCGCGAACCCGGCTCGCGCTCAAAAGTCGCCGTCGCGGCGCTGCTCGAAGGGATAGACCCGGTGGGCGCGTGCGTGGGCCAGCGCGGCGCGCGCGTGCAGAGCATCGTCAACGAATTGAACGGCGAGAAGATCGACGTCATCGAATGGAACATCGACCCAACGGTGTTCATCACCAAAGCGCTGGGGCCTGCCAAAGTGCTGGCCGTGCACCCCAGCCTGCTGGACGGCAAGGAACAGAAGAGCGGCACGGTCATCGTGCCGGACGACCAGCTATCGCTGGCTATCGGCCGCGAAGGGCAGAACGCCCGGCTGGCGGCCAAGCTGACCGGCTGGCATATCGATATCAAAAGCGGCAGCGAGGCGCTGGGCGAGGCTTTGGTGAAGATTGCCGACAGTGCGGCGCTGCGCGAGTGGGTCGGCCCCGATATCGTGCAGGCCGTCCCCACGCTGCGCGAAGTGCTGGTGCGGCAGCGCGCCATGCCGGTCGCGCTCACGCCGGATGAGTTCCTGATGGTGAAACGCGCGCTGGACAGCGTGTATGCCTATTCGGTGCAGCACGCACAGGCGGGGGAGATGCCCGGAGAGACCGCACCGGCGGTACAGGCTCCCAGTGTCCGCGACGAAGCGCGCCACGCCGCGCTGGCTGCGATTCCCCCGCAGACCTACAGCATGTCCATCGAGGAACTGGGCCTGACGCCGCGCGTCATGCAGCACATCATCGCGGCCGGCGTGCTGTCGGTCGGCCAGTTGATGGAGCGCCACGTGCGCGGCGATGTCGGCCTGCTGTCCATCGAAGGCGTAGGCACCAAGGCGCTCGCGGAGATCAAGTCGTCGCTGGATCGAGTCGCCGCGCAGTTTGCCGGCGGCGCGCCGGCGCCCGTGGCTGAGACCGCACCGGCCGAAGCGCCCGCAGCAGACGAGGAAGCCGCGATACCGGCTGCGCAGCCAGCCGAGACCGCGGCAGAGAGTGCGCCAGCGCTGTCGGCGGCCGCTGCGCCGGCAACTGCACCTGCACCGTCCGCAGCAACCCCGCCGGCCGAGGCGGTGCTCGAAGAGGAAGTGGAGCTGCGCACGCCGGAGCAGATATTCCTCGATGCGATGGGTCAGTCCGGTGAGGAAGAGACCACAACCGGGTCGGCTGCCGCCAAGACTGCCGGCAAGAAGAAGGATAAGGACAAGGGCAAGAAACCCGGACGCGAGCGTGTGTTAGTATTCGATGAAGAGTTGGGGCGCACCGTCGTCCAGCGCAGCCGCAAACCCGGACGAACCGGCGACGGATTAGACGACCTCGAAGATATAGACGAGGAGTGAGATGCGGGCGAAACACGTGCCCATGCGGACGTGCATCGGCACCCAGACCCAGCATCCCAAACGCGAGATGGTGCGCCTGGTGCGCACCAGCGACGGCCATGTCGTCATCGACCTGACGGGCAAAATGAGCGGCAGCCGCGGCGTGTACCTGAGCAGGAGCGCGCGGGCGGCGGAAACGGCGATCAAACAGAAACGGCTGGAAGCCGCGTTTGAGCAGCCGATAGCGAAAGAGGATATAGAAGCTATTCGGGCTTATTTCGGTCAATATCAAGAGCAATAGGGCGGCAGGCGGGCGGCGCGCCGGAATACGGATGAGGCGCCGCGCCCTGCGACGATCAGCTGTGTTGACATCAAGCAAAACTACAACCAGGCGGCGACACTCAGATCATCCGCCGGGATGCGATATTCCGGCGGTATTGGAACCGGCGGGTTCCTGGAGCTTAACGATGTCCGAGACACTGTAGGGTCTCCATCTTTGAGCGGTCGTTAAGTTCGCTCACCGGATCGTTGTGGTTCGCAACGACAACGCAGGCTGATCGGCCTGCGTTTTCGTTGCCGAAAGACAGTATTCATGCAACGGGCACATCCTGGGTGCTTAGTGAAAGGTGGTGCATATGGCGATCTTAACAAAGGGTTCCGCAAAGCCGGCAGGTCCGGCGCAAAATCGAGATAACCGCAGCGGCGGTTCGCATGGCAGGTCGGGCGGCGCCAGCCGCGCGCCGGCCCCGGCAGATCGCAGACAGCCTGCACAGCCTGAGAAGAAGACGGTGGAACTGCCCGATTCGACGACCGTGCGCGAACTGGCTGCGCTGATCAACGTCAGCCCCATTAACGTCATCCGCGAGCTGATGAACAACGGCGTGATGGCTAACATCAACCAGCAGCTCGATTTCGACTCGGCGGCCATCGTCGCCGAGGCCTTCGGCTACGAAGCCGCCGCCCGCCAGGTCGTCGCGCCGGAGCCGGAAGCCGAAGCGGTCGTCATCGACCCGGCGACGGGCAAATCCGCCCCCGCCAGGCCTTCGACGCTGCGCCAGCGCCTGCTCGCCAGAGAGTCTGCGGAGATGATCGAAAAACGCCCGCCGGTTGTCACCGTGATGGGCCACGTCGACCACGGCAAGACTTCGCTGCTGGACGCCATACGCAAGACCGACGTGGCCGCCGGCGAAGCCGGCGGCATCACCCAGCACGTGGGGGCGTATCAGGTGGAACACGAAGGCCACAAGGTGACATTCCTGGACACCCCCGGCCACGAAGCCTTTACGGCCATGCGCGCCCGCGGCGCGTCGGTCACGGACGTGGCGGTGCTGGTGGTGGCGGCGGACGACGGCGTGATGCCGCAGACGCGCGAAGCCATTGCGCATGCCAAGGCCGCGCAGGTGCCCATCGTCGTCGCCATGAACAAGATCGACAAATCGAACGCCAATCCCGACCTGGTCAAGCAGCAACTGGCCGAGGCCGGCCTGGTGCCCGACGACTGGGGCGGCGATACGCTGGTGATACCCGTGTCCGCCAAGCAGCGCAAAGGGATCGACGACCTGCTGGAGGGCATCGTGATGACGGCGGATGCGCTGGATACCGTCCGCGCAAACCCCGACCGCGCCGCCATCGGCACCGTGATCGAAGCCGAACTCGACAAGTCGAAAGGCGCCATGGCAACCGTGCTGATCCAGAACGGCACGCTCAACCTGGGCGATGCCTTTGTGGCGGGCAGCGTATACGGGCGCGTGCGCGCCATGTTCGATTTTCACGGCCACCGCATCAAGAAAGCCGGCCCGTCCACGCCCGTCAGCGTCATCGGCATGTCGGATGTGCCTGTGGCGGGCACGGTGCTGGAAGTCGTGGTCGATGAGAAGGCGGCGCGCAGCATGGCCGCGGCCAATACGACATTCGCCGCCAGGGAGACGGCGCCTGCCCGCGCAACCACCCTGCAGGAATACTTCGAACAGGCCAAGGCCGGCAAGGCGAAGAAGCTGCTGCTCATCGTCAAAGCCGACAACCAGGGCACGCTGCCGCCCATCGTCGAGTCTCTGGAGCGGCTGAATACCGACGAAAGCGAGGTGCGCCTGGAGATCATCTATCGGGGCATCGGCGGAATCACCGAATCGGACGTCGACCTGGCAGTCGCCTCAGGCGCCGTCATCCTCGGCTTCGAAGTCGACATGGATAACGCGGCCCGCCGCAAGGCGGAGTCGAGCGGGATCGACGTGCGCACTTACGACGTGATTTACAAGATGGTCGAAGATGTGGAACTGGCGTTGAAAGGGATGCTGGAACCCAAGCTGGTGCAGCGCGCTATCGGCTCGGCCGAGGTTCGCCAGTTCTTCAAGATCAACAAGGTGGGCATGGTCGCCGGCGTCATCGTCCGCAATGGGGTGGTGCAACGCAACGCCAGGGCGCGCGTGCTGCGCGACGGCAAGGAGCTCTTCCTGGGCGCCGTCACGACGTTGAAGCGCCTGACCGACGACGTGCAGGAAGTGCGCCAGGGCTTCGAGTGCGGCCTCAGCCTGGAAGGATTCAACGAGTATAAGCCGGGCGATGCCATCGAGTTCTTCGTCGAAGAGTACAAGTAAAAAGCAGACTGGTCCCGAATGAGTAAAAAGTATGAGAAGCGCATCAGCGAGCTGGTGCGCAACCGCCTGGCGACTCTGATCGAGCAGCGCCTGAGCGACCCGCGCGTAGCGGGCGTGACGGTGACCGATGTCGAGGTGACCTCGGACACCCGCTACGCGCGGGTCTTTTACAGCCTGATTGGCGATACGGCGGCGCGCGAGCAGGCGGCGCGCGGGCTGGAGAGCGCCGCCGGCTGGCTGCGCCACGAGCTGGGCCAGCACCTGCGCACGCGCCACACGCCGGAGCTGGCTTTCGTGTACGATCCATCGCTGGAACGGGGCGCGCGCGTTGCGAATCTGCTCGATGCGCTGAAGGCGCATGATGCCGCTCCCGCCGACCCGCCAAAGGAACCAGGCGACCGCCCATGAATACCCGATACCCCTATACAGCCGGCGCAGAAGAAAGCGACGACGGCCTGCAGCAATTCCCCGAATCCGAAGAGGGCGAGCGCCGCAGCAGCGCCCGCGCGTGGGTCGATGCGGAAGGCTACCTGCGCCGCGCGCAGCGCATCCTGGCGATTACGCACCTGGCGCCCGATGGCGATGCCATCGGCAGCCTGCTGGCGTTCGGGCGCGGCATGCAAAGCCTGGGCAAGGCAGTGACGATGGCCTGCCAGGACGCCGCGCATCCCCGCTTCAACTACCTGGGCGGCGTGCATGACATCCGCCAGAGCGGCGACGGCGCTTTCGACCTGCTGGTGGCCATCGACGCCAGCGACCTGCAACGGCTGGGCACCATATTCCTGCCGGTGGAGCACTCGCGCGTGCCGATGGTGGTGTTCGACCACCACATCACCAACACCCAGTTCGGGGCCGTCAACGTGGTGGATTCGAACTCGGCATCATCGTCGGAAATCATCTTCAAGCTGCTGCGGCGCATGGACATCCACATCACCGGCGAGATCGCATCCGCACTGCTGACGGGCATCATCACCGACACGCTGGCCTTCCGCACCTCATCGACGACGCCGGAGACGCTGGCGACCGCGATGGACCTGATGCGCGCCGGCGCTTCGCTGCACGATATCACGCGGCGGGCGCTGGTGCTGCGCTCGTACGACTCCATCCATTTCCTGGCCGCCGGCATCATGGCATCGCAACTGGACGACGGCATCGTATACGCCACTATTACGCGCAAGATGCGCAAGGATATGGGCGTCAAGGAAGAGCGCGGCGATGCGGGGCTGGTGGGCACGTTGATCACGGCGATGGAAGCCAGCGCGGCCGCCGTGTTCGTCGAGAACCCCGACGGCAGCATCGACGTCGGCCTGCGCTGCGCGCCCGGCCTCGACGTCTCGCAGGTCGCGTTTGAATTCGGCGGCGGCGGGCACACCGTCGCCGCCGGCTGCACGCTGCCCGGCCCCATGCGCGACGCCGTGAATCGCATGCTGGCGCGGCTGCGCCGCATGATCCGCGAGCAGTGAACGGCCTGCTGCTGATCGACAAGCCGCAGGGGATGACGTCGCACGACGTGGTGGCGCGCGTGCGCCGCATCATCAATATGCGCGCCGTCGGCCATGCCGGCACGCTCGACCCGTTTGCCACCGGCCTGCTGATCCTGTGCATCGGCCAGGCCACGCGCCTGAGCGAATACCTGATCGGCGAGGCCAAGACCTACACCGGCCGCATGAAGCTGGGCGAGCGCACCAACACCGACGACCTGGACGGCGAGGTCGTCGAACGCCGCCCGGTACAGGTCGGCGCAGACGACCTGCGGCGCGCGCGCGCTGCGTTCAGCGGCGTCATCTCCCAGATGCCGCCGCAGTTCTCCGCCATCCAGATCGGCGGGAAACGCGCCTACAGGCTGGCGCGCAGCGGCGAGACGGTGGAACTGCAGGCGCGGCCCGTCCGCATTGAGACGTTGGAACTGGCGCTGGTCGGCGCCGCTGAGGTCGAACTGCGCGTCACCTGCTCCGCGGGGACGTATGTGCGCGCCCTGGCGCGCGACATCGGCGAGATGCTGGGCTGCGGGGCGCACCTCACGGCGCTGCGGCGCATGCAGAGCGGCGCGTTCTCGCTACGCGATGCGGTCGCGCTGGAAGCGCTGCAACAGGCGGGCAGCGGCTGGCCGCGCCACCTGCTGCCGATGGACCGCGCCGTCGAGGGTATGCCCGCCTGCCGCCTCGACGCTGTCGCCTCGCAGCGCTTCCTGCTGGGGCAATTCATCCGCCTGGACGCAGAGCCTGCCAACCCGTCCGGGCGTGAGTTGCGTCGCGTGTATGATGCAGAGGGCCGGTTCATCGCCATCGGCGAGCTGGACACGGCGGCGGCGCTGTTGCGGCCGCTGAAGGTTCTGAGCGCCAGAGAGTAACGCCTGAGCGGGTTCGTACAGCCTTGTCTATGCAGTTGTTTCATTCCTTCTCTGCCATTGAGCAGCCGCCGGCATCGGTGTGTACCGTGGGCACTTTCGACGGCGTGCACCTGGGCCACCAGGCGCTGTTGCGCAGCGCCGTCGACGACGCGCACACGCGCGGACTGCCTTGCGCCGTCATCACCTTTTTCCCGCACCCGCGCGTCGTGCTCAGTCGCGCGCCAGCCATCTACCTGACGCTGCCCGACGAGAAAGCGCGCCAGATGCAGTTGCTGGGCGTCGATATCCTCGTCGTGCTCACGTTCGACCGCAAGACAATGCTGACGCCCGCCGCCGAATTCGTGCGCCTGATGCGCGAGCATCTGCATATGGTCAGCCTGTGGATCGGGGATGATTTTGCGCTGGGCAATAAACGCCAGGGCGATGCCGGCTTCCTGAAGGAACACGGCCGCCAGTTCGGTTTCGCGGTGAATGTGCTGTCGCCGGTGAGCGCCGGGCCTGAGGCCGTCTCCAGCACACGCATCCGCACGGCGCTGGCGCGCGGCGATATGCACGACGCCAGCCTGTGCCTGGGCCGGCCGTTCCAGGTTACCGGCACGCTGATCGATTCCGCAACGGTGCGCGTGCCCGACCAACATGCCCTGCCTGCGCCGGGCACGTATGCGGCGCTGGTGTGCGGGCGACCCTGCCGGGCCGCCGTCGTGGGTGAGCCGGGCAGGCGTGTCATCACGCTGGGGCATGCCGCCTGTTGCGACCCTGACCCGTCTGACAGTATTCTGGTTGAATTTACGGATTGATGGCGGCATCGCAAGACCACGAGCCGCCGGAGGTGTGCTGGTGAAGCTGCGCTTGCCGGTCAATAAAGTGAGTCAACTGCGCGCGGGCGCGATGAACGGGTTGCGCCGGCGCCGCCGCGTGCCGCCGTATCTGCTGCTCAACCTGCGCGGCGATCTGAGCGAGATCGCGCCGCCGCGCATGCGTGTGCCCTTTGCGCGGTTCGTGCTGCCCGCGGGGCCGCCCAGCGTCGCCGGCCTGCGCCGCCAGCTCGAGCAGCTCGCCCTTGACCCGCGCGTCGCGGGGCTGGTGCTGAAGATCGAATGCACGGCCAGCGCCGCCACATTCCAGAGCCTGCGCCAGATGCTGTTGGACTTCCGCGCGCATCGCAAACGTCTGATAGCTTACGCCAACTCGTTCGGGCCGTTCCAGTATTATCTGGCCTGCGCCTGCGACCAGATCATCATGCCGCCCAGCGCCGAGTGGGGCGTGATCGGCCTGCTGCGGGAGTACGTATTTTTCAAGGATGCCTTCGACCAGTTGGGTATCGGCATCGACGTCGTCAACGTCTCGCCGTACAAGTCCGCCTTCGACCAGTTCGCGCGCGCCAATTTCACGGAGCAATCCCGCGAACAGGCCGAATGGCTGCTGAACGCCCAATACGACGAACTGGTGCGCGGCATCGCCGCCGGGCGGCGGCTGAGCGAAGACCGTGTGCGCGAACTGATCGACAGCGCCCCGCTGAGCGTGCGCGACGCCGTCACGTGCGGGTTGCTGGATGCGACGCTGTATGAAGACGAACTCGAAACGCACCTCGCATCGGCGGACGCGACCGGGCAACCGGCGCGCCGGCCGAAATCCGGCAGACCACAGCCGCAACTGGGGCTGTACGAGGATGCGCGCAGGGCGTTGCTGGTGCCCTGGCGAGAACGCGACGACAAACTGATCGGCGTCGTAACGGTGGAAGGCACCATCATGGAAGGCAGAAGCCAGACGCTGCCGCTGCCCTTGCCGCTGCCTTTCATCGGCAACCGTATCGCCGGCTCCGAGAGCATCGTGCAGGCGTTGCGCCATGCGGCGGAAGATGAACACATTGCCGCGGTCATCCTGTACGTGGATTCCGGCGGCGGCAGCGCCCTGGCTTCCGACCTGATCGCGCGCGAGGTGCGGCGCGTGCTGGCCCGCAAGCCGCTGGTGGCCTATATGAGCGGCGTGGCGGCGTCGGGCGGGTACTACGTGTCCGCGCTGGCCAAAGCGATTTACGCACAACCGCTGACGATCACCGGCAGTATCGGCGTAATCGGGATGCGCCCCGACCTGCAGGGCGCGCAGGGCAAACTGCACCTGCACACCACACCATTGAAACGCGGCGCGCGCGCCGATCTGCACAGCCTGTCAATGCCGCTCAACGCCGACAACCGTGCCGCGCTGGCTGCGTCCATTCAACGCATCTACGACGACTTCAAAAACATCGTGGCGGAGGGCCGGCATCTGAACGCAGCGGAACTGGAGCCGATCTGCGGCGGGCGAGTGTGGACGGGGACCATGGCGCGCGAGCGCGGGCTGGTAGACGAACTGGGTGATTTCACGCTGGCGGTGAATAAGGCGCGCGAGCTGGCGGGGTTGCCCGGCGGGTTGCGGCCGCGCGTGATCGCCGTCCTTCCACCGCGCAAATACCAGTTGCCCGCGCCGCAGGCAGCCGCCGCCGGTTTGCAGCAGTTGCAGACCGTGCTCGGCTGGCTGGCGCGCCCGCGCGCGTGGACCATCCTGCCGTGGTCGACAGGCCGCCACGACTGAATCGGCCCCGTCTCAACGATCCCGGTTGACGCGGCGCCACTCGCCGTCGATGACCGTCTCATCTGCCGCGCCCTGTGAACCGGCGTCGATGGCGGCCTGATGCTCCCGCACCACCTGCTGCGGCGACATCATGATGAACGCTTCGACCGCCAGGACGACGACGCCTATATCGTCCAGTTGCCCCAGCAGGGGAACAATATCCGGCACGATGTCCACAGGCAACGCGATGTACAGGAGCGACGCGAACGGCAGCAGTTTGAGATAGAACGGGACGCGCGGGTCGCGCAGCAGACGCACCAGCAGACGCAGGCGGTTCACCACCGACACCACCAGGTTCAAGTGCTGCGCCGGCGTGGGGTTTGGATTTGTAGACATCTCGGCACCTCGGTTGCGTATATCCGCTGATTGAACAGGTTAATCATCCCTGCGCCGCCCGCCAT
>JAKALH010000075.1 GCA_021813225.1 Chloroflexota bacterium | reverse complement strand
CGATGGTCTGCACCAGACTTTGACGCCGTTCGTCCCGCTTCCCGCTTCGCGGATCCCAGATGAACAAGGGCATGTGCGCGACTTCGTCGTAGAACGGTTGAACCACCTTTGCCCACCAGTCGTGTTCGCCAAGCAGAAAACCGTGATCGGTATTGACGATCAGTAATGTGTCGTCCCACAGGTTCAACTCGTCCATCAGATCCAGCACCCTGCCGAGGTATAAATCGCACATGCTGTGCAAGGCCGCGCTCTCATACCGCATATGCTGAACCTGCTCATCCGTCTGGGTGACTTTTGCATAAGGCGGCCAGTCAAACACAGGACCGCTATAGCCATGCGGGTACAGGTCTTTGTAGCGCTGCGATGTAAAGTACGGCTCGTGCGGGTCAAATGTTTCGATGGTCAGAAACCAGTTATCCTGGTCATGGTTCGTGCGAAGGAAGCGTTCACCGGCGGCGAACGTTTTTGGCTGCGGCTGGTCTTTCTCATCCCGCATCCAGGAACGGTTCACGATGTCCTGAACACGCATCGGATTGCTGTAAGGGTCAATCAGGTATTGCGGGTCCTGGCGAGGCCTCAAGTCCGCGATCCACGGATCGCCTTCCTGGCCGCGCTCAAACTCCCACGAATTGTATCGCGTGTGGTAATCGCAGCCGCCTTCTTCGAAGTAGTGGTAATGGTCCGTCGCGAGGTGCGTATAGATACCATGCTGCTTCAGAATCTCAGGCATGGAGTCGTCAAAAGGTTCCAGCGGCCCCCATCCGCGATGCAGGAAATTGTAGCGGCCCGTGTGCAGCTCGCGCCGGGCAGGCATGCAGGGCATGCTGCCCACGTAGCAGTTATCAAACGTAACTGTGCGGCGGGACAGTCGCTCGAAATTCGGCGTATGCACCCAGTCGCACCCATAGGGCGACAGCATGCGCCGGTTCAACGAATCGAACATCACCATGATGGCCTTCATAAGAACCCCTTATACTGCTGTGCATATAAATCTGGTCTATGTTATCGCATTCACGTCATACGCCGGCTGAGTTACACGATAAGGATTTGAGGCAATGACCGTACACGATCCACTCGACGAAGTGCGCGCAGCGTGTCGTTCAGTCGCGGAGCATTCGCAACATGTGCATATTAACCTGGACCTGATCAGCACCTACGCCACGGCGCTGCCTCTGGAGCGAATCAGGCATCCGGAGCATGACCCCCGATCGCATTATCTGGGTCATGGAGATGATACAGCGACATTCTTCATCGTGCTGGACTCGATCAACTTCGGTTCGGGATATTTCCCGCATCTGAGCAAACGCCCCGGCATGTCAGGATACTTTACCATCGCGTCATCTTTGAATGACTACTTCAGAGAGCACGGTACGATCGCTGCATCTGAGTTGATGGCGCTGGACACGGCGACCTGCACGCGCCTGTTCGGGCAGAATCCTGACAATCAGCCGATACAGGATTTGATGGAACTTTTCACTCATGCCTTGAACGATCTCGGCCGGTTCATTACCGAACGCTACCGGGGAAGCTTCACGGCGATGGTTGAGGACAGCGCAAGGTCAGCCGCGAGACTTGTCAGCATCCTCACCGGCATGCCCTTCTTTCGCGATGTCGAAGAGTACTTGGGATTTCGGGTGCCCTTTTACAAGCGCGCCCAGTTGATGGCGTCCGACCTGGCGCTGGCGTTCAACGGCGCAGGTCTCGGACAATATGACGATCTCTCCAGGCTGACCATCTTTGCGGACAATCTGGTGCCGCACGTACTGCGTATGGATGGTGTATTGTCCTACTCCGAAAGGCTGGCCGAGCAGATTGACCATGAGCTGCTGGTTCCCGCCGGCTCCGAGGAGGAAGTGGAGATTCGGGCATGCGCCCTTCATGCCGTGGAGTTAATCTCAGCCGATCTGGCGCGCCACGGGTCGGATACCTCGCCCATGATGCTGGATTATCTGTTGTGGAACCGCGGCCAGGAGCCTTTCTACAAACAGACCAGACCGCGTCACCGTACGCGGACCGTGTTCTATTAGCGACTGACCTGCCCGGCTTAATGGCCTGTGTCGCTGGATACACCGTGCGGTGCCGTCTCCGCAATCTTGCGGATGTCAGCGAGAAATGTGCGGGTGTCCAGTCGATAGACGGATGCCACATCTGCGACGGTATGGAAGCGCGCGATATCGCAGCCGGCGCACATCATGCGCAGGCTGACCAGTAACCGGGTAACCTGAGGGTACAGCGTCAGCACTTCGTCAATAGGACTGTCGAGTTCAATCATGCGGTTCCCTTTCATACCAGCATCGGGCGTGAACGTCCCAGGATTCAACATACAGGATTACCATTCTTCGCTCGATTTGCTCTACAGTGTAAAGCAAACACCCGTACAATACATTGCGTCAGAGCAAACACCATGCCTGCCCAAGCAATAGCACCAGAAACCATTGCACAAATCCCTATGTTGGGGGACCTGCCGGCGCACCTGATTCAGCGCGTCGTTGAGACGGCCCGCGTGCACCAGTTGGAACGCGGCGAAGCCGTATTCATCCAGGGGCAAAAGGCGGATGGCGTATATGCGCTGCTGTCGGGCCGGCTGCGGCTGGTGCAACACTCGCTTGAGGGTCAGGACGTGGGGCTGAGCATTTTCTCGCCGGGTGATGTCATCGGATTAATCGCGGCAATCGGCGGCGAAGAATATCCGGGCAGTTGCGAGGCGGTTGACAAGTCAGCCGTTATGTACATTCCGGGTGCGTTGTTTCATGAACTCATGCTCCTGCATAATCCGCTAAGCGCCAGAGTAGTGAAAATCCTGGTTCACAGACTGCATGAGGCGCATGACCATATCCGGGAGTTGTCGGCTGAGCGCGTCGAACGGCGTCTGGCCAGAACGGTACTGAGGCTGGCAAGCAAGGTCGGTGTGAAGACCGAGCGCGGCATCCGGCTGGATATGTCGTTATCTCGGCAGGATCTCGCCGAGTTGAGCGGCACCACGCTTTATACAGTCAGCCGCATATTGAGCGAATGGCAGCGCGACGGCCTGGTCGATTTAGGCCGCGAGGAAGTATGCATCACTCACCCGCATAAGCTGGTCGTCATTGCGGAGGACCTCCCCGAGAAGAACACCGACGGATGATCCGTCCACTTGACAATATACCGGGCAATGATTTACTCCAGCGGGTATATGATTTCAGGGGTGATCCCTGCTGATTTAGAGCAGTGTGCCGAGAAGATCGTGATATGCATTGAAACCGGAGCGAATCCGAAGTAATTGTCACGAAAGTCATGCCGTAATACACACCCTGTTAAGGAGGATGGTTTCGCAGCTATGGAAGACCTCAAGCAACTCTATGATGCTATCGTAGAAGGTAATGCCAACAAGGCCAAGAGTTTGACGACGGACGCACTGGCGGCCGGAATGGACCCGCAGGACATTCTGAATAAGTACATGATTCCAGCCATGGACGAAGTCGGCAGACTTTTCGAGATCAACGAATACTTCGTGCCGGAACTGTTGATCTCTGCGCGCGCAATGAAAAGCGCGCTTGCCATACTCAAACCGCGCTTGACCGCCACCGGCGCCAAGCCTATCGGCAAAGTCGCTATCGGCACTGTCAAAGGTGACCTGCATGATATCGGCAAGAATCTGGTCGCCGCCATGCTGGAAGGCGGCGGATTCGAGATCATCGATCTGGGCGTGGACGTAACGCCGGAGAAATTCGTCAATGCCGTCAGGGAAAAAGGCGCGAATATTATCGCACTGTCCGCCCTGCTGACCACCACCATGCCTTCTATGAAGACGACCGTGGAAGGTCTGAAAGAAGCCGGCGTGCGCAGGCAGGTGAAAGTCATTATTGGAGGTGCGCCGGTAACGCAGAAGTATGCCGATGAGATTGGTGCGGACGGCTACAGCGATAACGCCAGCAGCGCCGTGGCACTGGCGCGACGCCTCGTTAATGAGCCAAAGTAAATTTCCACTATTTTCCGCCGAAAGATTCATACAGCCCTCCCCTCCTGCGCTGAACAGGGGGGTTGTTTGCATACGATATGAACCAGTTGTTAAGTGAACTCCTTGCGCACGGCCCCATCCTCACAGACGGCTCATGGGGTGTGCATTTGCAATCACTCGGGCTGCAACCCGGCGAAAGCCCCGATGTCTGGAATCTCACCCACCCTGACGTGGTGCTGAAAGTTGCCCGGTCGTATGTCGATGCCGGCAGCCGCATCATCCTCACCAATACGTTCGGCGCCAGCCGGATCATGCTCAACCGGCACGGCTATGCGGATAAGACTGTGGAAATCAACATTGCAGGCGCAAAAATCTCGCGCCAGGCCGCCGCTGACAAAGCGCTGGTATTTGCGTCGATCGGCCCCAGTGGCACCTTGCTCATGGAAGGTAATGTCACTGAAGATGAACTCAAAGCAGTCTTTGAGGAACAGGCGCAGGCGGTCGTTGCAGGCGGCGCGCAGGCCATCGTCGTCGAGACCATGAGCGATCTGGTTGAAGCGGGCATCGCCGTTGCAGCCGCTCGTGCAACCGGTGTGCCGGTTGTAGCCAGCATGACATTCGACTCGGGCAAGAAGAAGGATCGTACGATGATGGGGGTAACGCCCGAACAGGCTGCCGAAGCGCTGACGCTGGCCGGCGCTGATGTCATCGGCGCGAACTGCGGCCAGGGTATCGAGGGCTATGTGCCGATTTGCGAACGCCTTCATGCGGCCACAGGCCTGCCAATCTGGATCAAACCGAATGCCGGCATGCCCGAAATGATCGACGGCAAAGCTGTGTATAAAACCACGCCGCGAGAGTTCGCCTCATACGCTAAGGCGCTGGTAGAAGCCGGCGCGAGCTTTATCGGCGGATGTTGCGGGAGTAATCCGGAGTTTATACGAGAGATAGCGAGTCGGTTATTAAGTTGAGCATGGCACCTGCTGCCTGTCGTGCTGCGATTCCCGCGGCACTGCAATGTATGGTTAAGGAGTGTTCAGGTGCGGCTGAAACTGATCAGTTGTGAGATTTTCTACCGCGAGATGTGCCATGCGGTTGCCAGCTCGCCGAACCTCATTGATATCGAATTTCTGCCCAAGGGCCTGCATGACATCGGCAGCGCGCCTATGCTGCAACGGGTGCAGCAGACGCTCGATAAAGTAGATGAATCGTTGTACGATGCCGTTATCTTCGGCTACGGCCTGTGCAACAATGGATTGACCGGTCTGCGCGCCCGTACGATACCGGTCGTTCTCCCTCGTGCGCATGATTGCATCACTCTGTTCCTCGGCAACAAAGAACGTTACCTGGACTACTTCAACAGCCATCTGGGAACATACTTCAAGACATCAGGCTGGATTGAGCGCGGCGAAGCCAGCGGCGAACTCAGCCAGTTGTCGATACAACGGCAGATCGGCATGGACAAGTCATACGATGAACTGGTGGCGAAATATGGCGAGGATAACGCACAGTATTTATACGAGACCCTGTATGGCTATAAGAACTACAGCCAGCTCACCTACATCGAGATGGGAATCGAACCCGGCGATATCTTCGAGCAGCGCACCATCAATGAAGCTGCTGAAAAGGGCTGGGGATACGAAAAAATACAGGGCGACATGAGCCTGATTCAGCGGCTCGTAGATGGCTATTGGGATGAGCGCGAGTTCCTCATTGTCAAACCGGGTCAATATGTTAATACCACCTTCGGCGCCGATATTATCCGGGCCGACCAGATAGAGGTTGTGAACCGACCGAAGTGACGCTACTGCGATCTCGGTCGCAAGAGACCGCAACATGAACAGCAGACAACGGGTTACTGCGGCGATGCGCCACCAGGAAAAGGTGCAGACCGATTTCCCGCGGTATATTGATAATGCAGGGGCTATGGGCATGCCGTGAAATCACGGCGACCCTTCATGCCAGGCCCTCACGCAAAGGACACAAATCATGACGGCGGCAAGGATGACAACCTACGAACGCATTTCCCGGATGTTTGCTCACCGAGACGCCGACCGCATCCCGATAATCGACTACCCCTGGGATGCGACCATCGAACGCTGGCGCAGAGAGGGCTTGCCTGCCGATGCCGACTATGTCGATTTTCTCGGCCTGGATCATATTCAGGTCATCAGTGTTGACAGCAGCCCGCGCTACCCGGTGCAGACGCTGGAACAGACCGAAGAGTACCGCGTCCACACCACTGCATGGGGCGCTACGCTAAAAGATTGGAAACACACGGGCGGCGTACCTCAGTTCCTCGACTTTCGCATTAGAGACCCCGGCACGTGGCGGGAAGCCAAAGACCGCATGACGCCCACCCGCGACCGCATTGACTGGGCAGCGCTGGATCGCAATTACAAAATCTGGCGACACCGTGGGGATTGGATACAGGGATTACTCTGGTTCGGATTCGACGTCACCCATTCCTGGACATTGGGCACCGAGCGCGTCCTGTATGCCCTGATCGAACAACCGGAGTGGCTCACCGATGTTTTCAACACCATGCTCGATGTAAATATCGCACTGCTCGAGACGGTGTGGGATGCGGGGTACACTTTTGACAGCATCATGTGGTACGACGACATGGGCTACAAGCACAACCAGTTTTTCTCGGTGCGCACCTACCGCAATTTACTCAAGCCGGTGCATAAACGCGCCGTAGATTGGGCTCACGCCAAGGGAATCAAAGCGCATCTGCATTCGTGCGGCGATATCCGCCCGTTCGTGCCGGAACTGGTCGAGATAGGCGTAGACGCCCTGAACCCGCTAGAGGTCAAAGCCGGCATGGACCCGATTGATCTGAAGCGGCGCTACGGCGACAGGCTTGTTCTGCACGGCGGCATCAATGCGGTGCTGTACGATGATATCGATGCACTGGAAACAGAGATGCGACGTGTGATACCGACCGTGAAGCTAAACGGTGGGTACATCTTTTCGTCAGACCATTCGGTGCCCTCCAGCGTCAGCCTGCCCAGTTTCAGGCGTCTGGTGCAACTCGCCAGGGAATTAGGCAGCTATGAATAGCCGTGAGCGTGTGGACGCCATGCTGTCCGGCCAGGCCGTCGACCACCTGCCGAACATGCCCATCACCATGATGTTTGCTGCCGATCAAATCGGTGCGCCCTACCTCACCTACGCAACGGATTACCGGGTGCTCGCCAGCGCACAAATCAAGACGGCACACCAATTTGGCATCGACCACGTCAGCGTCATTTCCGACCCGGCAGTCGAAGCGTCTGACTGTGGCGCAACGGTTCAATATTTCCCCAATCAACCGCCCGCAATTGACGAAACAAAAGCCCTTCTCGGCGATAAGAAAGTGCTCAACAACATCGCCCGGCTGCCAGGCTCCTTCGGGCCGCGTATGACGAATCGCCTGTCTGGATTATCCGAGTTACGCAGTCAAACGCTGGGGAGTAAGTATATTGAAGGATGGGTGGAAGGCCCGTGTGCGGAGTCCGCAGACCTGCGTGGCATCAATAATCTGATGTTGGATTTCACTGATGACCCTGCATTTGTGCGCTATCTGTTCGAATTCGTCCTGGAGATGGAACTGGCATTCGCTCTGGCACAATTACGGGAGGGTGCGGAGATCATCGGGATTGGTGACGCCGCGGCATCACTGGTCGGGCCAAGAATTTATGATAAGTTCGTCTGGTCATTAGAGAACAGACTGGTGGATGGCATCCATGCCGCGGGCGGCAGAGTCAGGCTGCACATCTGTGGAAACACGCGACGGATTCTCAACGGTATGGGCAGGCTGGGATGCGACCTGGTGGACCTGGATTATCCGGCACCGCTGTCTGAAGGCCGTACGCAAATGGGCGATCAGCAGGTCCTGCTTGGCAATATTGACCCGGTGCGGGTGTTGAGAGATGGCACTCCACACACGGTGTATCAAGCCATCGGAGAGTGCCACAGGCAGGCTGGCGAGCGCTATATCGTCGGGGCGGGCTGTGAGGTCCCCCGTGATACACCTCACAACAACCTGCTGGCATTGGCACAATATGCCCAAGCGCATTAATATCGTGCAAATCCGTGTGTCAGGTGTGCTAGCGTGACAGAGACGCCAAAATACAAGATTGTTCTAAAGCCAACCAACGTTGAAATCAGCGCCGCAGCCGGGACGCCTCTGCGCGATTTGCTGTTTGAACAGGGCGTTGAGTTCCCCTGCGGCGGGCATGGGCGCTGCCGGGGTTGCAAAATCCGTGTGCTGGAAGGCCATGCTGCCATCAACGACGCCCAACGTTCCCACCTGAAACCACGGGAGCTTGACGAAGGCTGGCGACTGGCGTGCCAGTGCCACCTGAGTGACAACCTGGTTATCGAGCTGCGTCAATGGGATGCAGCCATCCTCAGCAACGATTCTGCATTTGCCTTCACGCCGCGGCCCGGCCTGGGCGTGGCTGTAGACCTGGGCACTACAACGCTGGTCGCGCAGCTTCTCGACCTCAGCAACAGCCACGTGCTGGCGGTACGCACGGCGCTCAACAGTCAGGCGCGCTACGGTGCGGATGTGATGAGTCGTGTCAGTTTCGCGGTGGCCGAAAAAGGGCAGAAGAAGCTTGAGGAACTCATCCGTTCGCAGATCGGCAAGCTCATCAACGACCTGGTCTTCGCCGCTCAAGTCGATGTTCACGACATCGTCGATGTTTCGATTGTCGGCAACACCGTCATGTATCACCTGTTCTGCGGCATCGACCTGGAGCCGATGTCCCACTATCCATTCGAGCCGGTTGAGGATGGCATACAGGTGTTCGACGCTGCGGAACTGGGATGGGCGCTGGCCCCGACGGCGCAGGTTCGTTTCCTACCATGTCTGGGCAGCTTTGTCGGCAGCGACATTACCGCAGGCATCATCGCAACGGGCATGCACGAGAGCAATGATCTGGTCGCGCTGGTTGACCTGGGCACCAACGGCGAGATTGTTGTCGGCAATCGCGAACGGATGCTGTGCACATCGACCGCTGCCGGGCCGGCCTTTGAAGGCGCGCGCATATCCATGGGGATGCGCGCGTCGACCGGGGCCATCTCCGAGGTATACCTTGAGGATGGCGAAATGCGCCTGCGCGTGCTGGGAAATACGGAACCTCGCGGCATATGCGGCAGCGGTCTGGTGGATGCAGTTGCCTATGGCCTGGACCAGAGCCTCATCAAGCCCACGGGACGCCTGAACAGCGACCATCGCACCGGCAGCGGTGAACGCGGCTGGTTGCTCAGCCCGCCGGTTACCATTTCCCAGACGGATATACGCGAACTGCAACTGGCGAAGGGGGCCATCGCCGCCGGCATTCACCTGGTGTTACGGCAGTGGGGGGCCCGCGAGCAGGACGTGAAAATGCTCTACCTGGCCGGCGCGTTCGGTAATTACATCAGCCGGTCCAGTGCCATCCGTATCGGCCTGCTGAAGTTTCCGCTGGATATCATCCAGGCAGCCGGCAATACCGCATTGCTGGGAGCCAAAATTGGGCTGTTCATGAATGACGACAGCCTGTATGACAGCATTCGCAGCAGGACAAAGCACGTCGGCCTGAATGAGGACCCGAACTTCCAGGACGCATTCGTCGACGAAATGAGTTTCCCGGATAACTCCGGCTAGCCACGCCGACACGATCGGCACGCCGGAGAAAAGGATGGCAAGATGAATCGCATCACCGACCACCGCAACCTGGATCTCTGGAATGTCAACCTGGATGTCTGCTACGGCAGGTCTGCCGGCAGGATCATCTGGCAGCCCCGCATCCTGGCATGGTTCACCGATCGCTACTTCGCTAACATTCCCCTGCCAGGACACTATGACGGACTTACGGAGCCGGAGATTTATCGCGATCTGGGCTGTTCCAATCGGCTGTATTTC
>JAKALH010000074.1 GCA_021813225.1 Chloroflexota bacterium | reverse complement strand
AAGCAGATTGTCGAAGCGCATCACGGGACGATCAGCGCACAGAGCGTGCTCGGCATCGGCACGCGCATCAGCGTGTGGTTGCCCGTGTCTCAGCCTGCCTGAACCACGCCACGGTATCGCGCACTGTCTCGACGATATGCCGGGCGGTATGCCCCAGTTCCGCGCGCGCTTTCTGCGAAGACACGGCCTGCCAGAACTGGAACGTGCGGAAGTTTTCCGGCAGATGGATCAACGGCAGAGCATCGCCCAGATGGATGAGGCCGGCGACCGTCGACCGCGCCAGTTTATAGCGCGGCGGCGGCACACCAGCCTGTTCGCATACCAGGGTCAGCAGTTGATACACCGTCAGGTTGTGCCCGCCCAGGATGTAGCGCTCTCCGCGCCGCCCGCGTTCTACCGCAGCGATATGACTCGCGGCTACGTCGCGCACATCCACCGCGTTGATCGTGGCGTCGAAATAGACCGGGAAGCGGCCGCGCATGGCATCGCGGATGACGACACCCGTCGTCGGCTTGATGTCGCCAGGGCCAAAGACGGCGGCGGGCAACAGCACCACCACATCCGGGTTGCGCGATTCGCGCAGCGCCAGCCTTTCCATGGCGAACTTGGCTTCGAAGTATGCGCTGCGAACAGACCCCGCACGATACTGGTCGCGTTCGTCCGCCAGCCGGTCGGGCGGCGGCTGGCCGATCGTCGTAATGCTGCTGGTGTAGATAATCCGCCTGACCCGGGCCGTCCGCGCCGCCTGCAGGACGTTATCCATCTCGGCACGCGCCGCCGCCACTTCGCGATCGATGCGCCGAAAGTCCTGCGGATAGGCCCCAGCGGCGTGGAAGACGACTTCGCACCCGGCCATGGCGCGCCTTAAGGTATCGACATCCGACAGGCTGCCGGGCATCCATTCCACCGGCAGGTCAGGAATGGCGCCTTCGTAATTCGGGCGGCGCTGCACGCCGCGCACATGCCAGCCAGCCTGCGTCGCCGCGCGCGCGATATGGCCGCCAATAAAGCCGGTGGCACCCAGGATACATACATTCATGGCACAGGTATCGGCCGTCCGTCATTCTTCAACGGCAGTTCGCCGTACGTGATGGAACGGCCCGCTCGAATTTCCCCACAGATTGCCTTTACACCCCAATACACCCCAATCAGACTGCATTGATGCAGGGACCAATCTCTTCCTTCAGATTGGCCCGCCCGATTTGATTATAGGATGCGACGCGGATTACGTTTGCAGCAGGCGTGCGATCAAGGTCAATACAACCAGTCCAGCGCCAAACAATCCCACATTGAGCGCCTGCTTGCGCAGCGGGTTAGTATCAATCAGCACGATACTGGGCAGCTCCGTTGCGGCTGCGCCTGCGGCGGAACTGAACGTATTCGCTATCTGTTCGCTCGCGGTGTAGACCGGACACAACACCCAGGACAACAGCACGCCGCCAATCAACCCGCCTGCGTGACCCCATATATCGATCCCGCTGCCGGGACTTACATCGATGACGATATTGATTGCCAAGATGATACCCAGGCTGACCAACTGCTGGCGTCCCACCGCTCCGAGCATCTTGCGCTGCCTGTAGAAGAACACGGCCAGCGCCCCAAATAGACCGAACAGCGATGTTGAAGCGCCTGCCGACAGGCCTTGATTCAATCCGTAGCTGAAGATAGAGCCGCAGATGCCCGACAGCAGGTAGATGACGATAAAGCGGGCGCGGCCGTAAACCGGCTCTGTCTCTCTACCAAGCACATACAGCGCGTACATATTGAACAGGATGTGCAGCACACCGATATGCAGGAAACCCGCCGTCAGCAATCGCCAGTACTCCCCTTCCGTCACCAGCGGCGCATAGTTGGCGCCGAAGCGAATCAGGTTCCTGGCGCTCCCGCTGCCGCCCGTGAATTCCAACACGAGATACATGGCGATGTTGACGCCGATCAGGATATACGTCCATAGCGGTTTTTCCACAGGCAGACGCACACGGAACGACACCTTGCCAGGCGGCTGAGAGGGGGTTTGTGGATTCATCTAAAGACAGGTAGCCTGTCGATCGACACGGCAGTGCTCGGCATTGATGATGCTGATGATTTTCTCGACGGCATATTCGATATGGTGGGAGGGATTGACCACGACGTAGTCGAACTCGCACATGCGTGTCATCTCTTCGCGGGCGGTGGCAATGCGGCGCTGCAGCGCATCGGGTGTCTCGGTGTGGCGCTCAATCAGACGATGAATCAGTTCGACCTCGGATTCCGGCGCCAGGAAGATGGTGACGGCAGCGGGCACGATGGCACGCACTTTGGCGGCGCCCTGCACGTCGATGCGCATCAGCACATCCTTGCCGCTCTCCCAGGCGCGCTGTACCTGCTCTCTGGGAATGCCTTTGTATTCGCCGTACACCTTGCTGTATTCCAGGAATCCATTGTCGGCGATCATCTGCGTGAAATGCGCCATCGAAACGAAGAAGTAATCTTTACCTTCGACTTCGTTCTCGCGTTTCGGGCGGGTGGTCATCGTGACGACGAATGCGAAATCGAAACCGCATTCTTTCAGCCGCTGCAGCAGCGTATCTTTACCCGCGCCCGATGGTCCGGATATCACCACCAACAACGGTTTCCACGGGCGGTTGAATAAATCAGTCGTCCCTGCGGCTGGTTCCTGCGACTCGGTTTGACTTTGCATTCTGTGAAGTGTGATTCTACCCCACCGAGCGGTGCGAGACGCCCTGTTCAGTAATGCGCGCCAGGGTTGTAACAGGCATCCATCCAGTAGAATATATCCTATGCCGATTTATGAATATCGCTGCGGCAACTGTCATCGCAAAGTATCGCTATTCTGGCGCAGCATCCGCGCCGTCGACGAAGCCGCTGCTCGCTGCACGTACTGTGGCAGTGGGGATCTCAGCAAGCTGATGCCGCGCGTGCGCGTCATCCGTGGCGGCGGCGCAGGTTCTGAACGCGCAGATCCAACTGCCGGCGGCGATGATATCGATGACAGCATCATGAACGAAATGGGCGGCCTTGACGAGAACGATCCCCGCGCGCTGGGGCGTTTTATGCGCAAGATGGCCGCGGAGAGCGGCGAATCGATCGGGCCGGAGTTTGATGAGATTGTGGGCCGGCTGGAAAAAGGTGAAGACCCGGAGAAGATTGAGCAGAGCATGGGCGATCTGTTTGGCGAACCGGGCGGCGATATGATGGATGATGAGATGGGCGCACCGCCCGCGCCGCCCTCGGATAATGTCGGCGAGGAGACCGCAGGCGATCAGCCGGCCGCCAAACGCGCTCAACGCACCGTGCGGCGCAAGACGCATCCTGCCCCCGGGGCAGCTAAACCGAAATCCAAGCGGCGCAAGTCCGGTTAAGTGTCACAGCTTCGCCCGCGGCCTGACCGGCGGGTTCATTCGCCTGTCAGCCGTTTTTTTATATAACCGCAGTAACCGCGCGCTGTCTACCTGCATCAGGCAGTTGACTTTCGGCGTTTTGTAGAACTTGCTGCGCCGCTGTCCATCCTTCAGGACGCGGCCAGCGCGCCGGCCAGTTGCGACGCAACACGGGCATTGTTAATCAGCAATGCGATGTTGGCGCGGACGCTGGCACCGCGTGTGAGCCGGGCGATCTGGTCGAGGAGAAACGGCGTAGACGCCGCACCGTGGATGCCTTGCTCATCCGCAAGTCGCTGCGCCGCAACGATCGCCTGCTCTGCCGTATCGCGCGGCAACTCAGCATCAGCCGGGACCGGCACGCATACGAGTTCCCCGCCGGGCAATCCCATCGCACGGCGCGCCTGAATCACTGCGGCCAGGTCAGCCGGGTCATCCACCCGTATGTCCGCGCGCAGCCCGCTGCTGCGGGAATAGAACGCGGGTATTTCATCCGTGCCGTAGCCGATAACCGGCACGCCCAGCGTCTCCAGATGTTCGAAAGTCAGCGGCAGGTCGAGCAGTGCCTTAGGCCCGGCACAAACGACGGTCACCGGGGTGCGGCCCAGTTCGGTCAGATCAGCGCTGACATCGAAGGGGTGACCGCGGTGAACGCCGCCGATACCGCCGGTTGCAAAGACAGCGATGCCCGCCCGGGCCGCAATGAACATGGTTGCGGCAACAGTCGTTGAGCCGTCAAGCCCCAGACCAGCGACGATACCCAGATCGCGCACACTGCATTTACGCGCTGACTTATTGGCGCCCAGTGACTCGACCTCATCCGGCGCCAGCCCTATTCGGACGATGCCGCCCAGTACCGCAACGGTAGCCGGCTGCGCGCCTGCTTCAATAACGGCCTGCGCGATCTGCGTCGCCGTCTGCACGTTGCGCGGGTAGGCAAATCCGTGAGTGATGAGCGTCGATTCCAGCGCAACCACCGGCCGGTGAGCGGCGATGGCCGCTTCGACATCCTGCAAATAGACGTATTCGTGCATGGTGGCTCGATTCTATATGAAGGCGCTTCTACTGCTCAGTGCTTTCGTCATGCGCGGTAAATCGGGTAAACGCGGCGCGACCGTTGCTGTAACGTACAGTCCGCGGTGTTATTGATGGTATATTCACGGCGTGATCGCAACCATGCTGAAAGGGAAGTTGTTCAGGGGATTTGCGGCGATACTGGTCATCGGTATCGCCGCGAGTGTGCTGGCTAACCGTCTTGCCTACAATTTCTGCGCCGGCGGAGAACTGGCCGCAAACTGGCTGTGCAACTACGGCTCCACCATGCAGGTTAATATCGACTTCTACACCACTCCAGCGCCGGTTGCGGCGGCTGGTACGCCGGTTGCCGCAACACCGCAGGCGCTTATTCTGCCGCGCCCGTGGAACGGCAAGGAGCGCGTCAACATCCTGGTCACAGGCATCGATCAGCGCATCGGCGAGAAAGACCCCGGCCGTACCGATACCATGATCATCCTGACGCTTGATCCGGTCACGATGCAGGCCGGCATCCTGTCTATCCCGCGCGACCTGTGGGTGCCTATTCCCGGATACGACAACGGGCGTATCAACACGGCCAACTTCCTGGGAGATGCCTACAACTACCCCGGCGGCGGGCCGGAACTGGCGCGCAAAACCGTCGAGCAATTGCTGGGTATTCCTATCAACTTCTATGTGCGGGTGAACTTCTCGGCATTCGAATACTTCATCGACCAGATTGGCGGTATTACCGTCGATGTGCCAATGGATATCTACGACCCGGAGTACCCCACCAGCAATTACGGGACTGAGATATTCAGCATCACCAAGGGCACTCACCGCATGGATGGCGCAACCGCGCTTAAGTTCGCGCGCACACGTCACAGCCTGGTGAATGGCGACTTTGACCGCGCGCGCGACCAGCAACTGGTCATGATGGCCGTTAAGGACAAGTTGTCCGACCCAAAGGTGTTTCTGTCGCTGCTCGCCAACGCCCCGCAGTTGATTGAGAAATTGAACCAATCGGTAAAGACTGATCTGACCCTCGACCAGATGCAGCAACTGGCGGCGCTGGCGCAGAAAGTGGATCGCAACCACATCAAGATGGCGGTTCTGGACCAGACCTACTCGACCTTTGCATCGACGATGATCGACCCTCCGCAATGGGTACAGGTGCCGATTCGCGCGAAGATCGCACAACTGCGCGACTCTTTTTTCTCCACGGCATTGAACGGCGCCGCAGAGACCCAGGCGGGATCCGCAAGTACCGCCATCAGCAGCACGGCGACGGCGACGCCCACCAACACAACCTCGCCCTGAAGCTAAATCGGCAGGCTCTGTGCTTCACGGTTGATCAACTCGCTCAGACCGCGCATCAACCTGCGCGTGAGCGGCCCGGGCAGGCCGCCGGCGATACAGAGGCCGTCGATCTCAACGACCGGCATGATCTCGCGTGAAACACTCGTGATGAAGCACTCGCTGAGACGCGGCAGGTCATCTCGATAGACCGCAACGTGCGATAAATGAACTTCCGGGGCGACCGACGCAGCAATCTCCAGCACCAGCTCCTGTGTAACGCCGACCAGCGCCCGGCTTTGTTCCGTGTGCAGAACATTGTCCAGCAATGCGAAGAAGCTGCTGCTGAGACCTTCCAGCACCGCGCCATCGGCATCGACCATCAATCCCTCATGGACGCCCTGCGGAAGCGTTTTGTAGGCACTGCCTGCAGGTGCGATAAACGTCGTGCTCTTGGCATGCGGATTATCACGATGTGCGTTGAGCGTGACACAGCGCACGCCTGCTTCGTAGTACTCGCGGGGATACGGATCAAACGGTTCGATGCTCAGGAAAAACAGGGGCGGCGCAAACGTCAGTCGCAGGCGCGCTTCGGTATATCCAGCCAGGCCGATCGCCTGAGCGACCGCAGCGCGTACAACGGTTAAGTCGAGATTGCCGTGCAGGTCTACCAGTTGTGCCGATTCATTCAGGCGGCGCACATGCTGTTCCAGCCTGAGTATGCGATTGCCGGAATACGTGCGGAAGGTGGTATATGAACCCTGCGGCAACAGTGCAGAGGCAGCGGTCATGGAAACCGCATCTGGCATACGGCGCAGCGCTGCGCCGCCCGCTTCGAAGGTCATAATCATGCCATAATTATCAACCGGTTAAGTCCGCTGCAAATACATTGAGGGCCTGATAACAACATCACAGTTCATGAAAACCGCTCACACCATCGGCGCGCTGAGCATTCGATTGCTGAGCGCTATCGCTATACTCTGCCTGCTGGGTCTGGCAGTCCTGACTGCGCTGGTCATTGCCGCACACCATGCACCCGGAGACTGGCTGATACTGACAATCGCCATGGCAGTGCGCACGACATTCATGACTCATGCCATCTCGGTGTTGACCTTTATCGGGTCGGCGGTACCGACCATGATCATCTGCGCGGTATTGAGCCTGGTGGAACTCAGACATGCCATGCAGGAGCCCGCTTTCCGCCAGGCAACGACCAGCCGGCAGCGCCTTTTACCCGTTGTGCAGTCCGCCTGGCCGCTGCTGGCATTCGGCGGCGCCGTCGGGTTCGATATTCTGATGCGCATCGCCATCGGGCGTCTGCCGCCAGAAGTGGAACGTATCGAGCAGCTCCTGCCGGAAGTGCAGATGTCTTTCCAGCGCTACTCCTTCCCAAGCGGGCATGCCTGTACGGTGCTTGTCACGTATGGGGCGCTGTCCGTCATTGCGTGGCGAACGCCTGTCGTCAAATGGGTTACACTCGTCTTTGCGATATTCACCATTGCCGGAGTCGGTTTCGGCCGGTTGTACCTGGGCGTGCACTGGCCCAGCGATGTCCTGGCCGGGTATTTCCTCGGCACGTTCTGGCTCATGCTGGCGCTGATGGTGCGCCGGTATTTAGACTCGGTTAAAACAGCGCAATATGATGGACTCAGGGTCGAATCTAAATAGCTACATCGAGCTGGTTGTACCTCTGATCGAAGAGGAGATGCGCCATATCGTCAACAATCTGCACGACGACCTGGCGCAATCGGGATTTGATGTCGGTCAACCTGACATCTTCGTGACCATGTTGAGATACCACCTGGGCTTTGCCAATGCCGACGGCACGCCGGTGCAGGTTTACAGCGGGAAGCGCCTGCGCCCGGTGCTGGTCCTGCTGTGCTGCGAAGCATGCGGTGGAACTGCAGGGAATGCGCTGCCGGCAGCCGCCGCCATCGAACTCATGCACAATTTCTCGCTCATACACGACGACATCGAAGACCGCGATGAACTGCGCCGCGGGCGGGCGACACTCTGGAAGCTGTGGGGAGACGCACAGGCTATCAACAGCGGCGACGCGATGTTCACACTGGCGCACCTGGCTATGCAGGCTGCGCTCTCGCGCGGCGCGCGCGCGGCGCATGTGTTACAGGCGCTGAAGGTGTTCGATGAAGCCGCCATGGCGTTGACAATCGGCCAGCACCTGGATTTGAGTTTTGAGAAGCGGTCGGATGTCTCTGCGACAGAGTACATGGCAATGATCAAGGGCAAAACGGGCGCGCTGACCCAGGCCGCCTGCGCGATCGGGGCCATCCTGGCCGGCGCACCCGCCGCGCGCATCAGCGCGCTGGCCGGCTTTGGCGCATGGCTCGGGATTGCATTCCAATTGCAGGATGACATACTGGGCATCTGGGGCGACCCGGCGGTGACCGGCAAACAGGACAGCGACCTGAGCCATCACAAGAAAACCCTGCCGGTTTTGTATGCCGCGGAACGGAACCAGCAGTTGCGCGAACTGTATTTCCGCCGGACGATTCCCGGCGCAGACGACCTGTCGCTGCTGCGCCAGTTGATTGAAGAAAACGAAGGTCGCGAATATACCGAGAGTGCCGCGCATGAGGCTTATGTGAAATCGCTTCAGGCGCTTGGCGCTGCCGGCATCGAGGGTCCTGCCGCGGATGTCTTGTATGCGCTGGCAGAGAGCCTGCTGGGCCGCAGCGCGTAAACTGACAGACTGCTCATCTACTGGAGTCGTTCACGATGTATTACACGATTGACGGCCTGCGCATGTTCGTTGACGAGCGCGGTGCGGCACAGCCCGAAGTCATCCTGTTCGTTCACGGTTTTCCATTCGATCACAGCATGTGGACGAACCAGATGGCCGTCTTCAGCGCGCATTACCACTGCATTGCTCCCGATCTGCGCGGCCATGGCGGCACGAGCGCAGTTGTACCAAATGACAATCAATCGATGACGCTGGATCGCATGGCCGGCGACCTGCTCGCCCTGCTGGATCAACTGGCGCCGCGCAAGCCGGTGACGCTATGCGGCCTTTCGATGGGCGGGTATATTGCATTTGCAATGTGGCGCAGGCAGCCAGGGCGTTTCGCGCGACTGGTTCTGGCTGACACCAAAGCCACGCCCGATACGCCTGAAGTTCTCGCGCGCCGCCAGGCACAGGCAGATACCGTCAAGGCGGAGGGAGCCAAGGCGATCTCGACCAGCATGATCAACGGATTGCTGGCGCGGCAGCACCGCGACGATGTCATTGGCGTGTCCGTGCGCCGGATGATCGAGAGCACATCCGCTCAGGGCATCATCGCCACGCTGCACGCTCTGGCGGGGCGCCCGGATTCCACGCAAACACTTGCAACCATCGATATACCCACGCTGGTCATCGTCGGCGAAAAGGATCAGACGACGCCTCCCGCGGATGCCCACTACATGGTCGAGCGCTTACCGGCGAATCCACGCTTCATCATGATTCCTCAGGCCGGCCATCTCAGCCCGCTTGAGAATCCTGCCGCATTCAACACCGCCTTGTCAGATTTTCTAGCCGGGTCGTGAGATTACAACATCGTGAACGCCGATCAGTTCATCGCAGCAAACCGGGAGAAATGGGAGCGCCTGAGCGACTTGATCGCGCATTCGGCGGGCAATGGGATTCGCCGCATGCCAGCCGGGGAACTTGAGGAACTCGGCAATCTTTATCGCACCGTAACGTCGGATTTCGCCCTCGCACAACGCGATTTCCGCGGTCAAGCGGTGACAGCCTATCTGAACCAACTGGTGGCGCGCGCTCACTCGGCTGTCTATCGCGGTCGACCGGCCGGGGCGACCGGCCTGGTCGACTTCTTGTGGCGGCAATTCCCGCGCACTTACCGCGCACTGCTTCCGTATATCCTGGCGGCCGCGATCATGGTAGCGGTACCAGCAATCGCCAACGGGATACTGGTCTATCTGCGCCCGGATACGGCAGAATGGACATTCGACAATGGCGCGAAAGCGTTGATTCCACTCGTCAGAAAGGGGGAATTGTGGATCGACCTGCCCGAGGACAAGCGCCCGGCTGCCTCGGCTTTTATCATGACCAACAACATCCGCGTGAGCCTGGCCGCTTTCGCCGGCGGCGCCAGCGCCGGGCTGTTGACGCTGTACATCCTGGTCACGAACGGGTTGTCCGTCGGCGGGCTGCTGGGCTTGTGTTTTCATTACGGG
>JAKALH010000073.1 GCA_021813225.1 Chloroflexota bacterium | reverse complement strand
TCCCTTTACACGTAGAGGATGAAGTCGATATTGCCCGGCGACTGTCCCTTTGCCGTCAACAGTTGGGCGACCTCGGCATGGTGCTGCATGCCGTGCAGCAATACCTGCTGCAGGATATGCCAGCGCTGCATGGTCACCGTGCCGAAGCGCACGGATACAACCTTAAGCTGCCCCTGGAACTCGTCTTCGCTCAACCGTTCCAGCGGCGCCTTCCATGCGGCGTGTTCCCGTTCGAAGCCTTCCCGCAGAGCATTCAGGTCGGGGTAGTCGGCGGCCGGCAGGCGCGCCGGCTGCACGCCGGTCTCCAGGCTGGTGCGCCAACTGCGATCGGTATTCAACAGGTGAAACAGAATGTCGTGGATCGACCCGTGGCCGTAGCCGGGGTTCTCCTGATAGTCGGCTGCCGCCAGCCTGGCTGCACAGTCGATCAGTTGTGTGCAGGTATGGAAGTGATACTCGTAAAGCTTCTGATACTGGGACTGAATAAACATATACGCCGTCCGTTTTCCGCTATCTTACCGGATTCACCGTGTCCAGTCCAGACTCCCGGAATCTGAGAGATTCCGGGAGTCTTAAGGAGTCTTAAGGAATCGGCGCGCAGCGACTGAGCTTCAGGAGCGCGTTCAGCGGGCCGCCCGGCTGCAACACCAGCCCAACGAAGGCTACGGCCAGCAGCGTCAGCGCGAGCAGCGCGCCTATATTGCGCCGGCCCGCGCCCATGATGCGCAGACGCATATACAACGGAATGCTGCCCAGGCGCGCGGGGAGCCGCAGCAGCAACGCCAGGACGGCACCGGTCAGCGCACCGTAGGCCAGCCCGGCAGCGGCGGCCCACATCACCGCAAACCGGCTGTCGCAGACAGCACCGGCCAGCGCCGCGGCAAGCAGCCAGGCCGCCGCATTCACGAGCAGCCAGCCGCCCGCCACGATGCCGCGCGTGCGGGTCCACAACAGCGCCGCTTGCGCCGCCGCGATCAGCAACACCGTCGAAGACCCCGGCAGCGATATCTTGAAAGCCCGGTCGATGGCGGCGCCGATGGCGCAGGCGACAGCCGTTGCGCCGCCCCACCAGGCGCTTTCGCGCATACGGTAGCGCAGCGCCAGCCACTGCGCCGCGCCGACCAGCCCGCCATAGGTAATGTCGGCGGCCAGCGCGGCGGCTGGATCGTTGAGCAGGTTGTGCAGCGGCGAGACGACCAGTGCGCCGGCCAGCCACTCGGCCAGCGTGACGAGCAGCCAGGCGACCCACAAAGGAATCGACAGGCGGTCGAACCTTGCGCGGACGGCACGCCACTGCGACCGCAGGGCCGCGCGGTCGATCTGAGGCCAGGCGATGCGCGGCAAAGCGATAGCCGGCCATTGTAAGGAGCGCGCCACCGCGGCCGGCGCGGTGGCGCCCGCAGCCGGTTTGCGCGCACGTGGCGCTGTCCTGGCGCGCGCACGCCGCGTTGCCAGCGCCTTCGGCGGGAGCGCGGCAGGAACTGCCAGCGGCGGGTGCGGGTTGGGGGCGTCACAGCGCGGGCAGGCGCGCAGGTGGGCGGAATAGAAGTGGCCGTTCGGGCACCGGATCAGGGCCTTCTCCGCCTCGGAGAGCGCGCTCTCCCACTCTTTAGGCGCGGGACGCTCGCGCGCCGAATCGTGCCCGTCGACGAAACAGCGCTGCAGCAATTCGACGATGCGCGGGTGCAGAATGTTGAGCGGCGGCAGGTTTGCCGGCGGCGCGACCGGCCCGCCCGTGGCGCTGGCGTAGGGATACCAGCCCTGCGCGATGCGGTCTTCGATGGAAGGCGGGTCGCCATCGCCGAGCCACTGCGCGCGAAAGGGGTGGCTGCCTTCCATCAGTAACTGGAACACCAGCACGCCCAGCCCGAAGCTGTCGTGTTCGGGTTTGCGCGGCTGGTCGTGGAAGGATTTACCCTGCAGCTCCGGCGGCGTGTACTCCGGCTTGCCGACCGGGCAATAGAACATCCTGCCGTGGGCATGCACCTGGAACGAGTCGGTGTCAATCAATGTCACCAGCGCGCTGGGCGTGACAAGCACGTTGCTTTCGTTCAGGTCGCCCACGACGTAGTTGCGCTCGTGCAGCGCCTTCAGCGCGGAAGCCAGGTTGCGCGCCGTGCGGTGCTGGTAGCGCCAGTCGAAACCGGGCATGGTATGCGCGCGCGTGCGCGGGTTGAACACCGCCAGCAGCGGGGCGGTGTTGGTGATGTGCGGCATGATGTAGCCCGCAAGCTGCCCCGGCGGGTTATAAACCAGGTCGACCGGCCAGGCGATGGAAGCGTGTCCCATCGCGCGCCCCGGGTCGTCGGGCGGGTGTTCCTTCATCCATGCCAGCTTGTCGGCGTAATCCTGCGGGGATCGCGTATACAGTTTCGCCACCAGCGCCCCGCTCGCGCGTCCCGCCTGCCCTTGCACCGGGTGTATGACGCCCTCGCCGCCCCGGTGAAGCTCCGGGCCGAGGGTCAGCGGCCTGCGCGCGGAATCGTAGACGATCATGGCTTGGCGTTGAGTTTACATGGGAATTATCCGCCGGACGGCGACAGGCCGATAAGCTAAAACCACAATTGACGCGCGCCTGGCGCACTGTGAAAATCCCCCACACATGCTATGGAACAGGAAAACCTGCTCGTCCATTCGTCCGCGCGCCCTGCCGTCAGGCTGCCGGCATGGCTGAAGAAGCTCTCCTTTTTCGATATCATTCTCATCCTCTTCCCGGTTGCGCTGCTGTTGAAAGGCCCATCTGACCCCGACCTGGGCTGGCACCTGCGGGTGGGCCAGGATATCTGGCGCGGCATCTTCCCCTTCCAGGATATCTACTCCTGGTCGATGCCGGGCTACGCCTGGGTGGACCACGAATGGCTGGCGAATGCCCTGATGGCGCTGGCCTATCGGCTGGGCGGGCCGATCGGGCTGAGCATTCCCTATATGTTCCTGGGATTCGGCGGTTACCTGCTGGCCGTGCGCACCGGCGCGTTGATATCCCGACACCTGCCCGACGGGCGCCCGCTGGCAAGCATGGCGGGGTGGCGCCTGGGCCTGGGGCTGATGACAATCGGCCTGATTGTCAATAACGAGATCATCGGCATGCGCGCGCAGGTCGTGACGCTGTTCGGTTTCGCACTGGCAGTGTACCTGCTGTGGAGCTATCTGCTGGGCGAGCGGCGCAATGCCTGGCTGCTGGTGCCGCTGTTCTGGGTGTGGGCGAACATGCACGCCGGTTTCGTCATCGGCCTGCTCACGCTGGGCATGACGCTGGGACTGCTGGCGCTGGCGCACCTTGTGCCCGCCCTGCAGAAGCTGTTCCCGTTTGACGCGCTGCAGCCGGCGGATTACGGGCGCGTGTTCCGGCACCTGGCGCTGGTGCTGGGCGCGTCGGTGCTGGCGACGCTGGCGAATCCATACACGTGGCGCGTGTACGAAGAAGCGCTGCGGGCCAGCCTCGATCAATACGCGCGCGCCAGCATTACGGAATGGATGTCGGTGAATTTCCAGTCGTCCATCGGGCTGCTGATCGGCGCATTCACATTCCTGATGCTGTGGTGGCTGCTGTGGTCGCGGCGCTTCCACAGCGCCTGGCATATGCTGCTGCTGCCGGTGTTCCTGTACCTGGGCATGACTTCGGTGCGCAACACCACCCTGCTGGTCATCTTCCTGCTGCCGTGGCTGTATGCGGCGCTGGCCGGGCACGCCGGATTGCGCGACTTCCTCGAGAAAAGCGTTGACCGGGCTTTCGGTTTTCGCGCCGGCAACTGGCTGTACTACGCCTATAACTTCACGCTGGCGCTGGCGCCGCTGGCGCTGCTCGCATTTACGGCGACTACCTGGTTGAACAGCACCCTGCACTTCGACGACGTGGCGCAGCGCATCGGGTATCCGGCGCGCGCGGTGGATTTCCTGCACGCGCGCGGGGGCGGGCAGAACGAGGTTCTGCTCAACGACTACAACTGGGGCGGTTACCTGATCTGGCGGCTGCCCGAATACAAGGTTTACACCGACGGCCGCATGGCAAGCTGGCGCGGCGATAAGCACATCCTCAAGGAATACAGCCGCATCGTCGACCTCAGTCCCGACTGGCTGGCGCTTTTCAAGGCCGACCACATCACACTGACACTCATGCCGTCGAAGAGCCGCCTATCCAACGTGCTGCACCAGATGCCGGGTTTCCGCCCTATTTATTCGGACGACGTCGCCACGATATTCCAGTACACGCCTTAGCTGCCTGACCATACCCGCTGCCGGGGCCATATCGTGCCGATATTATCCTGCATTCCCGTCTGCGCGGGGAATGACGGGTGTCATGTCGTCGTTCCCGCGGACGCGGGAACCCAGGGCCGCACAGCGCCGCGGCGGTTCGTTCGGGCAGTGGCGTAGATTCCCGCCTGCGCGGGAATGACGGATGGACGCACGCGCGGAAATGTCGTCGGAGCCGTTCCAGTCATTGGTTAAAATCGAGGTGTGGCGAAGGTCTGTTTTTACGTACGGGACATACCCGTCCATGGCGATGTCATTCTGGCGCCGATGGACGGTTACTCTGACCAGCCGTTTCGCGTGCTGTGCCGCGAATATGGCTCGGCCATGAGTTATACGGAGTTCGTCGCCATCGAGGCGGTCGTCTACGCGACTAAAAAGGCCATGCGCATGTTCGACTACGCGCCCGAAGAAAAGCCGCAGATGTCGTTCCAGATTTTCGGTGCGGACGAAGATAAATTCATCCTGGCAGCGCAGAAGCTGGAGCAGCTGCAGCCGGGCATCATCGATATCAACATGGGCTGCTCGGTGCCCAATGTCAGCGGGCGCGGCGCCGGCGCCGGTCTGCTGCGCGACCCCCGGAAGATCGGGCGCATTTTCAACCGCCTGGCGCGCGCGGTGGCGGTGCCGGTCACGGGAAAAATCCGGCTGGGTTGGGACAGCCAGACGCGCAACTACCTGGATGTGGCCCGAATCCTTGAAGATAACGGTGCATCCCTGATTGCTGTGCACGGCCGCACCAAAGAGATGAAGTACGGCGGGAAAGCCGATTGGGATGCCATCGCCGAGATCAAGCAGGCCGTCCGGATACCGGTAATCGGCAACGGCGATGTGAAGGCCGCCGAGGATATCGACCGCATGAAGGCGCATACCGGTTGCGACGGCGTGATGATTGCCCGCGCGGCCATCGGTAACCCGTGGATTTTCCAGCGCCGCAACTGCGATCAGGTCACGCTGCACGAGATGGTGGAACTGCAGAAACGTCACCTGCAGTTGATGGTCGATTATTATGGCGTCTTCGGGCTGATCCTGTTCCGCAAACATGCAGTGCGCTATATCCACGGGCTGCCCGGCGCCGCTGAACTGCGCCAGAAGCTGATGACGACCGACTCGCCCGCGCATTTCGTCGAACTCATCGGCGAGTATGAGGAGCGCAGCGCGCGCGGCGACTGGGACATCCATGCCGTCGACGACACGCCGATTGCAGAAGGCGGCGAACTGGTGGAAACCGCGGAATGCCGCATCGCGTGAAGTAGATAATGTGCAGGCCAACCAATTCCGTACGGGCAGACCCGTGTGTCTGCCCATTTTGTTTGTTCGGTTCAGGTTTCTCAGCCGCGCTGAGTTACCATAGGCGTGTATGAGCGATTTCTCGAAATATCCCGCAAGCCTGCGCGACGTGCTGGAGGCGTTTGCCGAAAGCCCCGCCGACCGCAACAGCATGTTGATCGACTACTCGGATCGGTTCACCGGCGTGCCGGAAAGCATCGCTCGGCGGCCATACCCCGTTGTCAGCCGCGTGCCGCACTGCGAGTCCGACAGCTACGTATTCGTGGAGACGCTGGACGGCGGCCGGCGCCTGAATTTCCACATCGCCGTGGAGAATCCCTTTGGCGTATCTGCGCGGGCGCTTTCGGCCATCCTGGAATCGACCATCAACGGCCTGCCCAGCGAAGAGATCGCCGCCATGCCGATCGACGATATCGTCCCGACGCTGTTCGGCCCCAACGTCTCCATGGGCAAGGGACAGGGCCTGATGGGCATCGCGTCGATGATCAAGGCGCTGGCGCAGCGCTACGCGCAGCCGCGCTGACCAGCCCGCAGCCGCCGCAGTATGATTGTCCCGATTAGAACACTATGTTGAACGCACCCGTAGCACCGCCGCAGGACCGCCTGGAGACCGTCGCCGCATTGCGCGCGGCGGTGGAACCCGTCATGTCGGTCAGCGGATATACATTCGACGATAACGGCACCGTGCACCTGCGCGGTCGTTTGAAAGTTTCCGCCGGACAGGCTTACCGCCCGCTGCGCGAGCGCCTGGAGCGCGCCGGCTATACCCCGTTCCTGAAGGATCAGGAGGGCGGGAATGGCGCGTGCGAAGTCACCGCGGTGCCCGGCGTGATCCCGCGCACGCAGCCGGATACGCGCCTCAACCTGTGGCTGTACATCGCAACAATTGTGTCGGTCGTCGTCACCGGCACGCAGTTCGGCAGCGGCCAGAACAGCCTGGACTGGGGCGCAGGGCTGATGTTCGGCGCAACCGTGATGGCGATCCTGACCGCGCACGAGATGGGTCATTACGTCGTGGGCAAGCTGCGCGGCGCGCCGGTGTCGCTGCCCTACTTCATCCCGCTGCCGATCATCGGCATCTTCGGCACGCTGGGCGCGGTGATCGTGCAGCGCGAGCCGTTCGAGGACCGCCGCACGCTGCTGGAAGTGGGCATTGCCGGGCCGCTGGCGGGTTTTCTGCTGGCGGTGCCGCTGCTGATTCTGGGACTCAGCCTGTCGACGGTGCAGGCGCTGCCTTCGACCGGCAACACTCTCATCTTCGGCGATTCGCTGTTGACGCAGACGCTGGGCGTGTGGCGGTTCGGCCCGCTGGCTCCTGGCACCGACATCGTGGCGCACCCGATCCTGATTGCGGCATGGTTCGGCCTGCTGATCACCGGCATCAACCTGGTGCCGGCCGGCCAGTTGGACGGCGGGCACATCGCCTACGCCATCCTCGGCCAGCGCGCCAGATACCTGTCCTATGCCATGATCGCCGTGTTCATGGCCCTGGCGCTGCTGCTGTCGGAAAGCTGGCTGCTGTGGGCGATCATGCTGTTGCTGTTCGGGCGCAGCCACCCGCCGTCGCTCAACCAGTCGGTCAAGCTGGAGCCGATTCATTTCGCACTGGCGCTCATCGCAGTGCTGGTGCTGGTGCTGGTCTTCGTGCCGAACCCGCTGTCGGGGTTATAACGCGCGATATGAGTACATGAGATGTCAGACTTGTTCGACAAGTCTGACATCTGCGTCTTTCACCAGCTCTCTTAAGCCTACCTGGATGGTCCGGCGCGGCCAGTCCAGTTCGCGCTCGGCGCAGGTCGCCCAGGCTGTCTCCAGTTGATCGCCGTACCTGCGCCGGAATGTTTCGGCGGCGCTGAGATTGGCGCGGGTCGGCAGGTCGAAACAGCGCACGCGATGTCCAGCGCCGATCAGCGGATTCGAATCTCGGAAATTGCGACCGCCAGGGGGCGGCGGTCGGTGCTGCTGCCGTCGTCGGCAGGCGCGCGCCGCAGCGACGGCCGGAAATCGAGCACCGTGGGGCGGCCGGCATGGGCGCAATCGGCCGGCAGTTCGAAGCTGACCCACGTCCACTGCTGGTATACCGGCGTGCGCCACAGCAGCCGGCCGTCGCAGCGCAGCGCGATGACCTGGCCCGGAACGAACGACATCACTTTCATGGTCAGTGTGGCGGCGCGCTGCGGCAGCAGCACGCGCAGGGCGGCGCTGTCGGCGCTGCCCGTCCAGCGCGCCGCGACGCCGCCGATGTCCTCCGCCCGGTACCAGCCCTGCAGCAGATATTTGCCGGCCAGAGGCGCGCCGATGTGAATCATGCCATCGGGCGGCAGGGTGAATTCATCCGGACCCAGCGCAGACGCCAGCCCGTAGAGGTTTGCGTCGACGGCGGCGTGTTTAGCATGCACCTGCGGGTCGCGCGAGAAATGCAGCGCATCGATCTGAACATAGGACTCGCCCGGCTGGACGCCTTCCGGGTCGGCGATGACGATGTAAGTGGCGCGGCTGGCGGCCAGCAGTTGCGGCAATGCATCCGGGGCGTAGGCGTCGGCAAAGCGCACCGTCCAGCCGGGCAACTCATAGGCCAGCGCGTTATAGGACTGGCGCGCCAGGATGAACGTGCCCGCGCGCGGCAGGCGGCGGGCCAGGTAGGCGGCCAATTGGTCGGGCGGCGCGGGCACCGTGTGCAGCGTCTGCGCCAGCGGCAGCGCTGCGGAACCCGTCAGCGTGTAGAAGGCCAGCCCGACCGCGGCAGGCGCGTATCGGTACAGGCTGTTCGCGCCGCGGACCAGCGCAGCAAGCTGTGCCAGACCGGCCGCTGCCAGCAACGCCGCGGGCAGCAGGCACGCCAGCAGATAGCGCGTCAGTTCGGGATTCAGAAACAGCACCTGCACGATAGCCTGCGGAAGCAGCCACGCGATGCACACGCCCCACGCCGCGTGCGCGCCGCTCAGATGCGATGCAGAGGGTTTCCGCTTCACGGCGGGCAGAACGGCCAGCACCAACGCGCCAATAGCCAGGCCAGTTCGCAACGGCGCAGGCAGCGGCCCGAAAACCGCCTGGCTGCCCCAATCCCAGACAGCCGCCAGCCGCACGCCAAGCGACTGCGGGGTGACTGTCGTCGCGAAGAGAGATTCCTGCCCGGCCACGAAGCCGGCCGCGCCGGTCATGTAGCCTCGCAGGGCATCGACATTCCAGGCGAAAGCGGCCAGCGTCGGCAGCAGCCACGACAGCGCACCGGCGCCGGCAGACAGGCCGGCCAGCGTCCAGGCGCGCCACGAAGCGCGCGACCACACCGCCACGACCAGCCAGGCCGCCGCCAGCCCCAGCACGGCCTGCGGGCGGAAGCCAGCCGCCACCCCCACCCAGCCTGCGGCAATCGAGAGCCGCGCTGCCGTCGGGCGGCGCAGGGCCAGCGCCAACAGCAGGCCGCCCAGCGCCTGCGCGCACAGTCCGGGCGCGTCGGAGAGCGCCTTGCCCGCATTCAGCCACATCAGCGGCGTGGCGATGACAAAGAGGACAGCGACCAGCCCGCTGCGGCGGTCGAACAGCAGGGCCGCGGTGGCATACAGCAGGCCGCAGGCCAGCGCCGCGCTTACGGCGCTCAGGGTGGTCAGTGCGAGCCGCGGGTTGCCGAGCAGCGCCAGCGCTGCGCGCCCCAGCAGCACGTACAGCACGTAGCCGGGCGGGTGCGGCTGGAACCGGGCGGGATTGAAGTCGGTCAGCGCGCGCACGAAGTTGAAGGAATCGAAGTCGTCCAGCGATATGCTGCGGAACGGCAGGTAAATCAGCAGCGCGGCCAGCACGATGCCGCCCGCAGCCAGCCAGTCCCTGCGGGCGTCCTGGGCGGGCGAAAACAATCCCTGCCCTGGTGCGTCTCGTGCCGTGCCGTCACCTGTCGCGCGCATGCGGCTGGAGCATATCACTGATCGATGCGACCAGCGCGGTGAGGCGTTTCGAGGTCTTGCAATGGCGCCGCTGATTGGGTATACTCGCCTGCAGGAGCGCAGGGGGCGTCATATGCCGCGACGCTCCCGGCAGGTATCGCCGGTTCTTCGCCCTATCGTCGGCATCGGGTCAGGCTTAAGCGCGCTGTTGTTCGTTCATTGACACCATCAGGAGGTGAATCGTGGCAGTACAGCCTGTTTTGACCAATCCGGATCGCTACGCCAAGGCGACCATCCATCGCAAGAGCATCTGGCGCTCCGCTGTGATCAGCGTCGTCGTGCTGCTTGTTTTTGTGGCCGTCGTCATCGCACTGGACCGCCTGCTTGCGCCGCAACTGAGCGGCCTGGGCCTGCTGGCGGTCGGTATCGTTCTGGCCGTCGTACCGGCAGGTTTGTGGTTGGCTTTCTTCTACGTGCAGGACCGCGTGGAGCCGGAGCCGGTCGGCAATGTGGGGCGTCTGTTCGTCATCGGGTTT
>JAKALH010000072.1:334-10049 GCA_021813225.1 Chloroflexota bacterium | reverse complement strand
AGGCGGTACTGTTGCGGCAACTCGACGCGCGCGCTGTTTGTCGTCGTACTGCAGGCGCTGACCAGCAACGGCAGAACGACCGCTGCAATCAACAACCCTCTGCGCGTTTTCTCCATACCGCAACTCCTCACCATACCGCTCTCTGCCGGCACGCGCATTGTAACTGCGCAGCCTGAACGAAAGCTGAGTCGTATATACTGATTTTATGACACATGAGTTTCGCATCATCCGCGATGGCTTTTTCGACGGCCCGACGAATATGGCGCGCGATGAAGCCATCTCGCGGGCCGTCAGCGCCGGGCAGCAGTTGCCCACGCTGCGGCTGTACGGATGGGAACCGCCATCGATCAGCCTGGGGCAATCGCAGCGCATCCGCACGGTGGACGAAGCCGCCTGCCGCAACGACGGCGTGGATGTGGTGCGCCGTCCCACCGGCGGGCTGGCTATCCTGCACACCGACGAGTTAACCTACAGCATCTCGCTGCCTGTCCAGCATCCTGTTGCCGAAGGCGACGTCATGACCTCGTACCGGCGCATCGCCGGCGCTATCATCGCCATGCTCAAGGCGCTGGGCGTTGCCGATGCCAGCGCCGCTGCGGTGGCTAAAGAAGATAAGGCCAAAAGCCCGGTCTGTTTCGAAGCGCCCAGCGACTATGAGGTAATCGGCGGCGGCAAGAAACTGGTTGGCAGCGCTCAATGGCGCCGCGTGGACGGCGTGTTGCAGCATGGCAGCCTGCCTTTGACGGGCGATATTGCGCGGGTGTGCCGCTATCTGGCGGGAGCGCCTGCGCCGGAACTGGTGCGCGCGCATGCCGGAACGCTTTCCGAAGTGCTGGGGCGCACTGTCGGCTGGGAAGAGGCGGCGGATGCATGGCGGAATGCTTTCGCGCGGACGCTGGATATTGCCTTCACCGCCGGCAGCCTGTCTGACGAGGAATTGCATTGCGCCGATGAATTGCGGGCAACACGCTACGGCAACGACGCCTGGACGCGCCGCAGATAGCCCGTCCGACTGGCGCGGGCAAGTGCATCGAGGGGAGTATTGCTTCAGACAGCCGGCGGCCTGAACCGCCGTTCAGCGCGTGCGGGCGTAGGCGGCCTGCTGCGGGAAACGCACCGGCAGCGGGCGCGGTTCGCGGCCCGGCCTGAGATGAGCGAGCTTGGTGGGCATCTTCGCGGGGGCAAAGCCGAACATGCGGTGCACACTGCCGATCTCGGTCGTGCGGTTATAGGAGAGCGAGTCGATTTCGGCTTCCGTCAGCGCCCCGCGGAAATGCGACAGGAACCCGGCGATCTGACGGGTCATGCTGGTGGGAATGCGGATAAAGCGCCGGCGATAGCGCGTGGCGCCCAACGTCATTTGCGCGATCTCTGCCAGCGTCAGCGACTGCGGGCCGCCAAGTGGCACGACCTGCCGGAACGTGGAGCGCGTAGTCAGGCAACGTTCGATACAGGCAGCCAGATCGCCCACCCAGATCGGTTGCAGGCGGGTTTCGCCCAGGTGCGGCAAGGGCATCACCAGCGGCATCCCGCTCGCAATACCGTTCAACCATGACGTCAGCCAGTCGCCTTCGCCATAAACCGCGGCGGACTTCAGGACGGTGAAATTCACGCCGCTGGAGCGCACGATTTCCTCGGCCTTGCCCATGCTGCGCAGGTAGGGATATGCCGAGCGCGCTTCGGCGCCGATGCAGCTCACGCTGATCAGGCGCGAAACACGAGTCTGTTTGACGGCGTCGACGACATTGCGCGTGCCCATGGCGTTGACTTCCTCGACGCGGTCGTTGCCGGAATCGCGGCGCAATGACGCCAGATGGATGACCGTATCCACGTCTTCCATCGCGTCGACCAGCGACTTAACATTGCGCACATCGCCGCCGACGATGGACACACGGCGGGGAGCCAGATGCTCATGGCCCCAGTGCCACAATAGCTTTACCGGATGGCCCGATGAGGTCAATCTATCGACGACTGCCCTGCCGATGCATCCTGTCGGTCCGGTAACGAGAATCATTGCTGCACCTGTCTCCGTCGGCATTCTAACGCAGTCGGGATATTCGCGCAATTGCCAATGTTGCTGATTATCATTATGTTGTGGATATGGCGTTCTATGCCGCAGCAGGAATTCTACGCGGTGAATGCCACCGTGAGCATGGCGATGAGGAAGAATAGCTGCACAATCGCGCTGCCGGCCCATGCCAGATAGGCCGCCAGCTTTTCGCCGCGCGAGTATACACCCAGGGCAATCAGGAAGTTGACGACAAATAATTCGGAGGCGATGATCGCCGGGCTGAACACCAAGCCGGGCGGCGCGAAACGGTCGGGAGCGCCGGCGGCATCGAAGTGCAACACGACCCGCGCGGGCAGCGCCGGATATCGCGCGAAACCGACGGCAAACAATACCGCATTCAGGCCGATGGCAATCAGGATGAGTGTATGCGCCAGGCGATCGCCCCAGAACGGCCACGTCATGATGCGCGGCATCAGGTGCGCCGCCTGCACCGGCTGCGTCGGACCCATATCGAAGCGCGCGCGAAAAGCCGCGAGGAAATTTTCGGTATCGGCGGGGGAAATGGCGTAGTTCATGTCCGGCGTCACGACAATGAGCTGGCGGTTCAACGGCGTATTCGCGCAGAAGCGGATCGTTCCCAGCGCGGGATGAAAACCGTTGCCGATCCACCAGCCGGGCAGCGGCACACCGCGATACTTCAGGTCGGCCGCGATGCTCGAAGCCGCGATGACGCGCTGCACGTCGCCCATGGGGATAATTTCGCGCACATCGCCCCAGCGGATAACGAATGCGTTGCGGTCGAGGGCATAACTGATGTGCGCCAGGTGAAAGGTATTGTAGGCCAGCCAGGCGATCATCCCCAGTATCACCAGGATCAAAGTGATCAGAATATGCGTCACGAGGGAGACCGGCAGCTTGACCGCGAGAACCGCCGCCGCCGCAATTCCGATCAGCAGCACTGCCATGACCACGACGCCGACGATGACGGCGCGGCGCGAGTTCGTGTTAAAGACAATCATTTCTCGATTCCAGCATGTGAAAGGCAATGTTACCATCGACATTCTACGAGGTTCATGGTGACCAGGCGCAAGATGCACGCCGATGAGCTGGACATTGACGAGTCGCTCGTCCGCCGCCTGCTGCAGGCGCAGTTTCCGCGCTGGGCGGATCTGCCTGTCGAGGCTGTCGCTTCCGCCGGGACGGATAACGGCATCTATCGCCTCGGACACGATATGGCCGTCCGATTGCCTCGCATCTACTGGGCTGTGGGGCAGGTGGAAAAAGAGCAACGCTGGCTGCCAATACTGGCGCCTCATCTGCCGCTGGCTATCCCCGCCCCGCTCGCACAGGGGCTGCCCGCCGAAGGTTACCCCTGGCGCTGGTCCGTCTACCGCTGGCTGCCGGGCGAGAACGCGCGAATCGCGCCTGTCGCCGATATGAACCAGGCCGCGACCGGCCTGGCGCAGTTCATCGTTGCCCTGCAGCGCATCGACGCCACAGGCGGACCGCAACCCGGAACGCACAACTCCGGGCGCGGCGTGCCGCTGGCCGAACGCGACGAAAAGACCCGCACCGCAATCGACAACCTGAGCGGCTTGCTCGATACCGGCGCAGTGACCGCCGCGTGGGATGCGGCCTTGCAGGCTCCCGCGTGGGACGGCCCGCCTGTGTGGCTTCACGGCGACCTGCAATCAGGGAACCTGCTGGTCGAGCGGAACCGGTTGAGCGCCGTCATCGACTTCGGCTGTCTGGGCACAGGCGACCCCGCCTGCGACGCCATGGCCGGGTGGACGCTGTTCAGCGGCGAAAGCAGAGAGATATTTCGCGCCGCGTTGGCAGTCGATGATGCGACGTGGGCGAGAGCGCGTGGCTGGGCATTGTCCGTCGCCTTGAGGGCCCTGCCCTATTACCTGCACACGAACCCCATGCTCGTCGCGATGTCCTGGCGCGCGGTCAGGGAAGTCCTTGCCGATCACGCGACCGGCGCGCCCGACGGACAGAACAAATGCGCGCATTGTGTTCATCCCCTGGAAACCGGTGGAGGCGTGGCAGGATGCCTGACCTCTGTCCGAAGTCAGGCATCGCCGCGATCATTTCTGCTGGCGATCGAGCGGCCGGGTTTTGTTGATCAGTTCCGGTTCGACGCGCGATTTCTCATCTTCATCGGCCAGGCGCGGCTCATAAGCGCCTACACCGTCACTGATCAGCTCCGGCTCCGGGTTACGTGCGCCGTTGCCGGTTCGACCAGCGCCGGCAGCGCCATTGCTTCCGCCATTGATGACAATCACTTCATCGTCGCCGGCGTCCCTGTCGTCGCCTGTGTAACGCGCGGGTGGCTTGCCGTTGCTGGAAGGCGCCTGCACCTGCGCAGGCTCGTTGAGGGCTTGTCGCACTTCACTGGGATAACCGCTGCGCAACTCTGCCAACGCCTGGGCGCGGATGGCCGCCAGCGTGTGCGGGATGATGTTGCTGCTCAACGCTTCCGGAGTCTGGTTGGCCTCGATGATATCGACGACTTCTTTGCCGCTGAGTGTGTTGTTGACAATCAGTTCCTCGGCCAGCGCGGTCACCTCTTTCCAGTGCTGGCGCAGCAGCTTCTCTGTGGCATCCTCCATCGTCAACCAGTACTTCTCCAGCGTTTTCTCGCGGTAGATGTCGTAGCTGCTCCCCTCCATAGCCAAAGGCGGCCCAAAGAAGCCCGACTCCACCAGCCGCCACAACAGCATGCGCACCATCGGATAGTCGCCGCCGACGCTGTCGAACATCTGGCCGGTCAACACCTTCTCCGAGCTGCGCCCGGCCATGGCTACGATGATTTCGTAGGCGTAGTTCATGATGGGCCGCACGTGTTGCTCCACCGTATCCACAGGCGCCATGTGACCCTGGCTGCCGGTCGAAAGTTTCACAATCGTCACGCGCACGATCTTCTGATCCGGCATCACATAATACTGGGCGACGGCATGGCCGGCCTCGTGATAGGCCAGCACGCGCTGCTGGTTCTCGTCCATCTCCTCAACCGGCGTTTCCATACCGGACTGCTGCTCCAGAAAAGCCTTGTCGATATCCTTCTGACTCACCTGCTTGCGCCCGGCGAAGAACGCCAGACGCACGGCGTCTTTCGTAATGGCGGCGGAGATATCCGCCGGGGTCAGGCCATTAGTGTCGGCCACGATGGACTCGACATCAACCGTGTCATCGTGCTGAACCTTGGTCAGATAGCCCTCGACGATCAGGCGACGACTGGCGCGATCGGGCGGCTCAACGGCGATTTTGGTGTCCAGGCGGCCGGAGCGCGTCAGCGCCGGGTCGAGAACATCGGGGCGGTTGGTGCTGCCCATCCACATGACGTGCCAGTTGCGCTTCGGTCTGTAGGAGCGGCCGAAGAGCTTGTAGATGCGGCGGGCGATTTTCTCGCCGCGCGTCGGGTTGTTCATGCCGTCCATCTGGCCGAGCAGCGTGCTGAGCGCGAACATGCCCAGCCCCATGCCCATGCCGGTCGCGCTGGCCATGGTGGGGCCGCTGCCGCGCACGCCGCCGCGGTTCATGCCGATGGCGTCGATTTCGTCGATATAGGCCACGCACGCGCCGTATTTGCGCGCCAGTTGTCGCGCCATGGCGGCGTAGCGCAGCACCATCAGGATGTCCATACCCCAGAACATGCCTTGGAAGCTGGTGCCGGCGGCGGAAATGAACGCCATGCCCGATTCGCCTGCAATCGCCTTGGCCAGCATCGTCTTGCCGGTGCCGGGCGGGCCGTACAGCAGCAGGCCGCTGATGTACTTGCCGCCCATTTTCTCGAAGTCTTTGCGGTCGCGCAGCAGCGACATCCACTGCTTGACCAGCTTGACCAGTTGCGGCTGGCCCCAGTAGTCGTCGAAAGTGACGGTGGTGTCGTCGCCGGGGCGGATGACTTCCACCTTTGGCCGCGACAGAAACCAGAACAACAGGCCGAACTGCATCACGATGCCGAACATCGCAACGATTACCGTGAGCAGGACCTGCCCGATACCCTGCAACAGGCTGAGCGCGATGTTCACCGACACTTCGTCGACGGTGGCCAGCGAAATGATGAACCACAGGACGGTGACGACGATGGTGATCGTGATGACGGTCTTGATGGTGCGGCGCAGGCGGTTCGGCCACCGGTTGTAGGGGATGTCTATTTTCTTACGCTTGGGCCTGGCTTTAGGCGCCGGCAGCCGAAGCGGACCTGGAAGGTTGGCCATAGTCGTCACTCTCTCTTTTACACGGTGCGATCACTGACAGTAACCATACATCACAGCCGGCAGGAAAAAACAAAAAGAGGCACGCGCCGTTCACTCAGGCGAACGGAATCAGTCACCTCTGAGACAGCGGGGCAGATGCGCCGCGTTCCATACAACCATTCTAGCAGTGTTGCTTAACCGACGAAGGCATAATGCCTGAGAGATCGCTGAGAGCGGGATGAAAAATGTCGCGCATACCTGATCATCCGCTTTTACTGCCGCCCGGCCCTGGCGGGCGATTCGTGGGGCAATCCAGGCGGGCATGCGGTTAACGGCGGCGCTGCGCGTCCGCAGCATTCAGAGCCAGCCAAGCAGGCGCAGCAGGCCGGCTGATACCACCGCCGCCACAATCAGCGCACCCAATAGCACCATGGGGTTCGAGTTGCGGTAGCGCAGCAGCCACCACAGCCCCAGTGTGACTGCCAGCGGGACGATACGCGGCACGACGCCGTCGAGCAGCACGCTCTGCAGCGGGATGCGCGCCGCATCGATCTGGATGACTGCCGCAGCCGGCAACCCCACTGGAACATAGCTGAGCACCAGCGCGCCGAGCATGAATGTGCCCAGCCTGACTGCGCCGAACAAACCCGCGCGCAGCCAGTCGTTGGCGCGCGCCCACGTGTCCAGGCGGCGGAAAGCGGCATATCCCAGGTTGAAACTGGCATAGGCGATGGTCAGCACGGCTGCCGCCTCGAACACGACATAGAGGAACGGGCCGAGCAGCGTCTGCTGACGCGCCATAGCCGCGCCAATCGCGATGCCCACAGCCGTGATGCCGCCCAGCACCCAGGCGTCGCCCGCCACTCCCAGCGCCGCCATCAGACCGGTTTTGGCGCCTACGATCTCTGCGTCGCCGATGGCATCGCCGGCAGCGTGGCGCTCTTCCATCGCGGCCGTCGCACCTACCAGCAGCGCCCCCAGCGAAAATTCCGTGGCGAACAAGGTGAGTTGCCGGCGCAGGCAGGCCGCGCGCTCCTGCACATTACTGTACAGACGCGACGCGACCGGCGCCATTGCCGTGGCGAAACCCATATTCTGCGCCAGTTCGAAATTCACACCCGCATCGTGAAAAAACACCCACAGCAGCAACGACAGCCGCAGGTCGGCGGCGGTCAGGCGTGGGGCGTCAGGATTGCGATCCGCCGGCTGGTCGGAAGGCAGCGTATCCGAAATGAGTGTCTCCTGCGTCGGCTCCATGCGCTTGCGGGCCAGAAAAGCGTGGATGAGCGCGATGCTGGCGCCCAGCAGCGTGACCGGCGCCAGCCCGAAAAGCTGCGCCCCCAGCCAGCCCAGGAAGAAGTAGGCAATGCTGCTGCCCTGCATGAGCAGGCGCAGGCTGAGCGCGATGCCCAGCGCGGCCAGCAGGTACTGGCTCAGGCTTAGCGCGCTCTGCACCCAGTTCGGTATGGTGGCGGTGATTTCCAGCAGTGTTTTCGCGTCGAAGCGCAACAGGAAGAACGCCGGGAAGAAGGAAGTCAGAAACAGCCACACCTGCGTGGGGATGACGTTGACATATCCGACGACCGCCGCATTGCCGCGGTCGGCGAAAAAATCGGCCCAGTGCGACAGCACGCTGTTCACGACGCCGCGCATGAAGTTGACGACGATGCCGATAATCGCCAGCGCCGCGAAGATGGTGGCCGCGGCCGGCGCATCCGCTTTGATGCCGGCCAGCAGCAGCACGCTGACGCCGACATAGCCAATCAAGGCGACATCCGGGCCGACCCGCAGCCGCAGGTTGGTCAGCGCCAGCGTGGCCAGGTTGATCGCGCCGCCCAGCGCCGCGCCGGCGATGGGGTCGCCCAGCAACAGGCCCGCAATCGTGCCGGCGACCAGCGGCTGGGACAGAATGTAGGCGCCCAGCCCTGCATTGAACGACGAGCGGGCGAAAGTGTAGAAAAGTGCAATGAAGGTTGCCTGGAATACGCTCATGACGTACGCCGTTTCGTCACCGCTTTCTTTTTTGCCGACTTCCTGGTTGTGGTTTTCTTTGCGGCGCGGGCCGGTTTCTTCTTTACGGCAGTCTTGCGGACCGGCCGGCGGGTACGCTTCCTGACAGCCGGGGCTTCCTCGGCGGGCGCCGGCAGAGGCGTCGCCACAACCAGCGGGCTGCGTTCGGCTGCCAGCCGTTTATACAGCGCCAGCACATTGGCGGCGTGCAACTGCGTGACCATGCCGTTCAGGAGCACCCGCTGCAGCCCGCACGACTCCAGCGTGATTTTGCGCGCTTCTTCCAGGCTGCCGCCGCTGTCCACGACTTTCCGCACCCCGGTGTTCAGGTGATCAAGGTAGTTCAGGCTGCGCTTGATGTTGTCTTTGATTTCCCCGCGCAGGATGATCTCACCGTGCCCCTGCACAATACTTTCCAGCGGCATCTGCGCGATCGTCTCGGTGGATTCGCGCAACTGCGCCAGGTCGCCATCGCCGATGGTCGGGATAGCCATGATCGTATCGCCCGCGAACAGGATTTTCTCCTCCTGCAGGATGACTGAGATGGCATCCGGCGTGTGGCCGGGCGTCGGGAGCAGATCCAGTGTTTTGCCGGGCAGGCGCAGTGTAAAGGTGCCATTCTCGAACGTAAGGTTCGGGATGCGCAGCCGCACCAGTTCCAGTTCGTGGTTCAACGCTTTGGCCTGTTCGAGCGCCTGATAACCCTTCTCCAGTAGAATCTCGCGGCACAGCGCATGCGAGATGACCTCGGCCTTCGGGAAAAGAAACGCCCCGTAAGTGTGGTCAGCCTGATGCTGGGTGTAGATGACATAACGCACCCCGTCTGGGCAACGAAGGCGTGCAAACAGCGCAATCTGGCTGGTCTCCTGGGGGAACGGCAGCGTGTCTATAACAACGCCGATCGATCCCGACACGATCAGACTGGCGGTAACCTGCGCATAACGGTCGCTGGTAAATACGTAGACGTCTTCGGAAAGTCTTTCCCAGTGCATACAATTAGCGCGCTTTGGAGCAAATTGTCGGCATAGTACCTTAGAATTTCAGGCAACGCAAATATATTGACATAATATTGATCCTTATAGCTAACTGGCAGATAAATGCGGGATGGCTCAATTTATAATAGGTACATCATGCTCCAGACAATCATCGGACTGTTTCTCGCTATGCTGTTGATGATCAACGGGTTCGCCGCACTGCGCCGGCCGCTGGCTGCGCTGGTCGAGCGCGACCCGATCGGCAAGCGCCTGCTGGCGCGGCGGGGCGAGGTTGTCACGCAGCGCGTCTACCGCATCTACGGCGCGGCGATGGTAATCCTGGGCATCGTCATCGCCTACCTGGTGCTGACACTGACGCGCAACTGAGACGGCAACGGGTAAAAACCTGCCAGGTTTCTCTCACCTCATATGCGGATTGTGGCTACAATCTTGGCAACATGGATATCAGCAGACTCCAATCTCAGTTCGCGGCGCATTTCGGCACCGCAGCCACA
>JAKALH010000072.1:0-324 GCA_021813225.1 Chloroflexota bacterium | reverse complement strand
GCCACATTCGTCGCCCGCGCGCCCGGTCGCGTCAACCTGATCGGCGAACACACCGACTACAACGACGGCTTCGTGCTGCCCATCGCCATCGACCGCGACGTGGCGCTGGTCGGCGCGCCGCGCAACGATCGGCGCGTGAGCGTCTACTCCGTCGACTTCGACCAGCAGTCCGGGTTTTCGCTCGACCGCATCGACCACGATCCGCAGCACGAGTGGAGCAACTACATCCGCGGCGTGGCCGACGTGCTGCAGAAGGACGGGCATATACCAGGCGGATTTAACGCCGTCATGCAGGGCGATGTGCCTATCGCCAGCGGCCTGTCG
>JAKALH010000071.1 GCA_021813225.1 Chloroflexota bacterium | reverse complement strand
ACCTTTCCGCCATGCGATATCCACCTCGCCTTCAATCCCTTTCGAGCTTTCGCCGTCGATCACACCCAGGATACCGCGTCCGGCGCCATTGGCGGCAATGATAACTTCCGCCGGGTTGGCTGTGGCGCAGAATATCCGGCATACCTCAGGAACCATTTTGATGGCGTTGAGCACATTGACAGGGTAGAACCCTTCCGCCAGGAAGACGATAAAACTGTGGCCTGCCGATAAAGCATAGGCGTTCGACTTTGCCAGCTCCGTCATGGCGGCGTCCGTGCCGCTCCAGCGCACCAGGCACTTGCCGGATGCTTCGCAAAACGCCAGGCCGAATTTGATGCCCGGCACAGCAGACACCAGTGTTTCGTGCAGGTCCTCAACGCTTTTAATGAAATGAGTCTGCCCGAGGATGAAGTTCACACTATCGGGTTTCTCGATCTTGATTGTGGTGAGTTCCATATGCCCAGATTCTAGTCCAGCTGCCAGCGGATGGTATACTGCCGGGCGATGCGTAAATCGTCGCTCGCCTTTCTCCTCGTACCCATCATCCCGACCAGTATCTACGTACTCTCACTCCTGTTTTATCCCAGGCGCGATTTGCTGATCCTCTGGCGGCGCGAGTTCAACATTCCACTGGATGCCATCCTTCCGCTGATAGCCGTCGCTGCCATTTACTGTGTACTGGGCTTCTGGCTGATCCAGCGTGTGAAGGCAGACAGGCCGCTCTTGCGCATCCACCACATCGGATTAATCGGCCTCGGAGTCGTGGGCGGCCTGGCAATCCAGATAGCCGTCATACGTGTGACCGAGCCTGATCCCGTGGTCGGCATTGTCTGGCGCACGTATGCCATCAAATCAGGCGGCTACTGGAGCGTCGGCGCTCAGGTGCAGGACATTGCCCGTTTCATCGGCAACTATCCTGCGAACGCGGATTCCTATCCGGTGCATGAAATCCGCCATCCGCCGGGGTTGTCATTGCTGTTCTGGGTTGGCGCTCAGATGTTTAAGCTTGTGCCGCGGATCGCGGATACAGTCGCCAACTGGTTGCGCCCGTACAGTTGCCTGAGCGATGTTTCAACACTGGTGCCTTCCAACCAGATGGCTTCCGGCGCGTTCGGAATTGTCATCGAAATCCTGCTGGCGATGCTGCCGGTGATTCCTTTGTATGCCCTGGTCAAGCGCCTGGCCGGTACGAAGGCCGCCGTGTGGGCTGTTGTGCTGTACCCATTAACGCCCGGTTACGGTATGTGGGTAGCTCAATTCGATCGCGGGTTTGCGCTGGCATCCGCGAGCGTTCTGTATTTGTGCGAGGACATCGTCACAAAAAACAGCTACCGCAATGCGTTCCTCGCCGGACTGGTGCTCTCGTTTGCCACATTCGCCAGCGTCGGCACTGTGCCCATCGCCATGCTCGGCGGCGTTTACGCGCTGGTGCGCATCTACCAGACGCAGCCCATAGCGGAGTTACGCCGTCTTTCGTCCTGGCGCCCGCGCATGGTGCAGGCGCTTCTCGTATTGCTCGGATTATCGGTCGTGTGGGCGGCGGCATATCTGTTCTTCGGGCTGAATCCCGTCGATATGTTCCGCGTCATCTTCAAAAGCCATCTGAGTATCGATTTCCCCTATTGGCCGTTTGTCGTCTGGCATCCCTGGGACATCATCACATTCATAGGCCTGCCGGTTGTGTCGCTCGCGGTAGTGCTGGGCTGGAAGAAGGCGGCGCCGCTGACCGCGGCGTTTGTGCTGACGCTGTTCACCCTGTCCGTCATACACGTGGCGCGCGGCGAAACCGGACGGGTGTGGCTGTTCTTCACACCTGCGGCGGTTGGCGCTGCTGCGATCCTGCTGAGTGCGCGACGAAATGGCGAGCAGATCGTCGTCGTCGGGCTGCTCGCCGTGCAGTTGGTTGTAATGGCGGGCGTGCTGCGGGTACTGAACGACTACGGCATCACGCCGCAGGCAATGCCGACCGTTACGGTGCCGGCCGGAATAAACCGGATCGACACCCGGTTCGGGGCATCAGGGCAGATCGCATTGTTGGGGTATACGCTTCCTGAAGTCCGGCCCGGCGACTATGTCACCATGACACTGTACTGGCAGGATAAGAGCACAACGCCAATCGACGCGGCCTACAAGGTATTCATCCACGTTGCCAACGACGAGAGCGATCAGGCAAGGTTAACGGCGCATGATGCCAGCCCGGTGGACTGGCTGTATCCGACAACCTGCTGGCAGCCCAATCAGATTGTCGCCGATGTGCATCCGCTGGTGATACCCCAGGATGCCCGGCCGGGACAGTACCTCATCTTCGTCGGCCTGTACGATCCGATCAGCCAGACTCGCCCGCCGACTTTCGCCAGCCCGCCAGCGCGGCAGATGTATGGCTCGATTCTGCTGCCGCAACCGCTGACGGTTACCGCAAAGCCATAGGCTGGTCCAGACTGTCCGCAGAAAAAGAACAGGCGCAGGCTACAATAGCCTGCGTCCGTTGTAATGGCCTGCCTGACGGTGCGCGTCTACCAGTTATTCGCCGGGGGTCGTCTTAGCGCTGTCGGGCTGAGCAGCGCCAGCGGCGGCTGATTTCGCGGCGGCGGGTCGCTGCGCCAGGCGTTCTTTCAAGCGCGCCGACTTGCCTTTTAGGTCGCGGAAGTAATACAACTGCGCGCGGCGCACCTTGGCGTGGCGCAGCACTTCGACTTTTTCGATGCGCGGCGACATCAATAGATAGGTGCGTTCCACGCCGATATTGTTCGAAGCGATGCGCCTTACGGTGAAACCGGCGTTGACGCCGCCTTTGCGCAGGCGGATCACCGTTCCCTGAAATACCTGGATGCGCTCGCGATCGCCCTCCACGATGCGCTGGTGCACGCGGACGGTGTCTCCTGGCTGTAATACCGGAATTTTAGCGTTTGGTTGCAGGCTCTTCTCGAGCGATTCAACGAGATTCATTTCACTGACCTCCGGTATTTCTTTAGCGCTTGGTATAAGTCGGCGCCTTGCGGGCGCGTTTCAAGCCGGGCTTCTTGCGTTCCTTCTCGCGGGCATCGCGGGAAAGGAAACCGGCCGCCTTCAACGCAGCGCGGTACTCCGGATCGACTTTCAACAGCGCACGGGCAACTGCCATACGCGCGGCGATGGCCTGCCCCGTGCTGCCGCCGCCATTGATGTGCACGCTGACGTTATAGCGCGTATCGGCGCCCGTGAGGGCCAACGGCGACCTGATGGCCGTGCGGTCGATATCGCGGCCGAAGTAGGCTTCCAGTTCGCGGTCGTTGATAAGCACTTTGCCGCTGCCGCCTGTGAACAGGCGCGCACGCGCCGTTGCCTCTTTGCGACGGCCAACACCTTCAAAATACTGCTGTGTCTCTGTCATTCGTTATTCATCTCCCGCCAGGGGTAAGCGCCGGGCTGATCCACCTGTTATAGCTCGAACACCTTGGGCTGCTGCGCGGCATGGGGGTGCTCGGCGCCGCCATAAACTTTCAACTTGGAGATAATGCCCCGCCCCAGTTTCGTATGCGGGACCATGCCCCACACGGCTTCGCGTATGGCGCGCTCAGGTTTCTTCTCCAGCACTTCCTTCAGTGGAACCTGCTTCAATCCCGCGCCGGCATACATGGAGTGCCTGTAGTACATCTTGTCCTGCAGGCGGTTGCCGGTCACTTTGATTTTGGACGCGTTGATGACGATGACGTAATCACCGCAGTCCACGTGCGGCGTGTACATCGGCTTGTGCTTGCCGATGATCAGCCGGGCGATTTGCGTGGCCACACGTCCCAGAGTCTTCCCCTCTGCATCCAGCACATACCAGACTTTATCGGCTTGCGCCTCTTCTGGCTTTGCTACGTAGGTTTTCTTTGCAATCATCGTCTATCATCCTCTTGAAACCTGCTGCAGGAACCTGGTCTCGCCAGCAAAGCACACGGTCGCCATCCGCTGCCGACACCAGGTTCCTCCAAGTCTCTATCGTCAGTATGTCACCCTTACCAGATTCAACCCGCACGCCGGGGCAATACCCTTGACGCGCCGCGAGTCCCTGCTTTCCAGGATATCACGCACATCCTGAGCGCTCAATTCGCCTACGCCGGCCCGCACCAGCGTCACGACGATGCGCCGCACCATGCGGAACAGGAACGCATTCGCCTCAATCGTGAATCGGTATACCGCCGTTGGCAATGCACTCCAACCGGCCTGCAACACACACCTCACTGTAACATCGCCCTGCGGCGCTGTTCCGAATGCGGCAAAGTCATGCTCGCCAATCAGGCATTCCGCCGCCCGATTCATCCGCTCTGCATCCACATCACGCGCAAGCCGCCAGGCATACAACCGCATCAACGGTTGTCTCACCGGAGAAACCACAACCGTATACTCATAAGTCCGGCTGCGCGCACTGTAGCGCGGGTGAAAGCCGTCCGGACACTCTGTCAGGCTCAGTATCGCCACATCCTGCGGCAAGCGCACATTCAACGCATGGTGCAGATCGGCCAATCCGTGCGGCCATGCCGTATCGAAGGCAATCACCTGCCCGCTGGCGTGTACGCCGGTATCCGTCCTGCCGGCGCCGCTGATGTGGATTGTTTCACCGCAGGTCCTGCCGAGCGCATCCTCCAGTTCCGCCTGTACACTGCGCGCATTAGTCTGACGCTGAAAACCGTGAAAGTTCGTCCCGTCGTACGCAACCGTTGCACGCAGCCTCAATGCTTATACCCACTCGATCAGGGCCATCTGCGCATTGTCGCCTTTGCGCGGCCCCAGCTTATAGATGCGCGTATAGCCGCCGCGGCGGTCGCGATAGCGCGGCGCGATGTCGGTGAACAGCTTGCGCACCACTGCCACGCCGCCATCGACCTGTCTGGCGACCAGGCGTCGCGCCGCAACCTGACGGGCCACGTCGCCGTCCAGGCCGCCTTTTGCCATCGTGACCAGTTTCTCCGCCTGATTACGGATCGCCCTGCACTTCGTCTCCGTCGTCTGTATGCGTCCGTGGTCGATCAGCTCCGAAACCAGGCTGCGCCGCAGCGCGTTGCGCTGGGCGGTGGTGCGATTGAGTTTATAACCTGCTACCTTGTGCCTCATGATGCATTACCCCTCTTCGTCGCCGACTGTCAACGGGGCTTCATCTTCCGGCTCAGTGGGCCACAGACCGCGCCCGCGCAGTTTCTCTTTCAATTCCAACATCGATTTCTCGCCGAAGTTGCGCAGATTGGTCAGCGTGCCGCCGTTCTTCTCGATCATGTCCAGAAGATCGCCAATCGTGGAGATACCGGTGCGCTTGAGCGCGTTGTACACGCGCACGCTCAGCTCCAGATCCTCAATCGGCTTGCCGCTCAACTCGGTCGGGATGCCTTTGCTCTCTGCGGCACCTTCCGGCAGGAGTTCGTCCAGCGAAACGCCGGAGATCAACTGCAGGTGCTGCACGAGAATCATCGCCGACTGGCGCAGGGCATCCTGAGGCCGCATCGTACCGTCTGTCCACACTTCCAGGATCAGGCGGTCATAGTTCGTCATCTGCCCGACGCGCGCCGCCTCAACTTCGAAGTTGACGCGCCTGATGGGGCTGTAGATAGCATCGACCGGCAACTCGCCGATCGGGAGCTTGCCGCGCTGCTCCGCCGGGGAGTAACCGCGGCCGGCTTCCACCTGGAATTCGATATCCAGCTTGGCCTTGCTGTTATCGGTCGTCAGCAGGTAAAGATCGGGATTGATAATGTCGATTTCGGGCGGCGCGATGATATCGCCCGCCGTCACGACGCCTTCACCGCGCACCTCAAGCCGCATGCGCATGGGGCCTTCGCCGCGCATACGCAGACGAATCTGCTTGACATTCAGCATAAGCTGCATGACATCCTCTTTGACAAAGGGGATGTCGGAGAACTCATGATGCACATCCGTCAGCCGCATGGATGTGATGGCTGCGCCGGGCAGCGAGCTGAACAGCACGCGCCTGAGGGCGTTGCCGATGGTAACGCCGTAGCCCTGCTCCATTGCGCCGATGATGAACCGGCCGTAATCGCGCGTCAGGACGTCGCTTTCTACCTTAGGAAATACCGGTGCTGATAACACCCTTCCCTCCCTTATTCGACCTGGGGTTTCGGTTGGCAAACCCGATCCAGCCGCATATCGCGTGAGGGATCATGATGTTGCCGCGTGAAACCAGATCCGTTTAGCGCGAGTAATACTCAACGACTAGCTGCTCTTTCACGGGTACTTCGATCTGTTCGCGCGTCGGCAGGGATTGCACCAGCACGTTCAGGTTGGAACGATCGGTGCTGATCCACTGTGGAATACCCGGGGTATCCTTCTCTTCGACGATCGTTTTCCAGTAAACCAGCGGACGGCTGGCGTCGCGCACGGCGATCTTATCGCCGGCTTTCACCAGATAGCTCGGGATATCGACCGGATGCCCATTCACAGTGAAGTGGGCATGGGTCACCAACTGGCGCGCATTCGGACGCGATGTCGCAAAGCCACTGCGATAAATCACGTTGTCCAGCCGGCGTTCCAGAAGGATCAGAAGCTGCGCGCCGGTGACGCCGCGCTTCTTGAGCGCCTCGCGGAAATAGCGCCGGAACTGCGCCTCCAGGATGCCGTAGAAGCGGCGCACCTTCTGTTTCTCGCGCAACTGCAGCGAGTAGTCGCTGTTCTTGGCGCGTTTTGCCTTGCTGTTAGGGCCATGCTGACCCGGAATATAACCGCGCTTCTCAACCGGGCACTTGGGACTCAGGCAGCGCGCCCCTTTCAGAAATAGTTTCTCGCCTTCGCGCCGGCACAGGCGGCAGACGGGTCCAGTAGTTCTTGCCATAGTTTTCTTGTAATTGGTAACGGGTAGTAATTGGTCAATAGCATGCTTGACTTGCTCAGGTCGCTAATCACCAGTTACAGATTGCATCTCCCGAGTGTCAGACGCGACGCTTCTTCGGCGGGCGACAGCCGTTATGCGGTACCGGGGTCACGTCGACGATGGAGCGCACGCGCACGCCGCCGCCCTGCAGGGCGCGGATGGCGGCCTCGCGGCCCGGGCCGGGGCCATTGACAAACACATCCACTTCCTGCATGCCGTTATCGACCGCGCTGCGCACAGCATTCTGCATGGCAATGCGAGCGGCGAAAGGAGTGCTCTTTCGGTTACCCTTGAAACCCGCCGACCCTGCGGTTGCCCAGCAGATCGTCGCGCCGGCCTTGTCAGTCACGGTTACGATCGTGTTGTTGAACGTAGCCAGAATATGCAACTGACCCGCTGCCACATTCTTGCGCGCTCTGCGCGGATTCGTTTGACGACGCGGACCGCGTCCACCAGCTGCTCGTCCCATATCAGTATCTCTTGTTCTCCACAGGGCAGGCCGCCCGGCCAGGCCCCAATCATGCCTACTTCTTCTTGGCGCCGCGCCGTCGGCCGCGACCTGCCACCGTCTTCTTGACGCCCTTGCGCGTGCGCGCATTGGTGCGGGAACGCTGCCCGCGAACGGGCAGATTGCGCTTGTGGCGCAAACCGCGGTAACAGCCGATTTCGATCATGCGCTTGATGTTCAACTGCACTTCACGCCGCAGATCGCCCTCGACCTGATACCCTTTCTCGATGATATCGCGCAGCGAACCAACTTCCGCGTCGGTCAGATCCTTGATGCGCGTAGCGGGATTCACCGCCGTCTGCGAAAGAATCGTCGCTGCCAGCGGACGTCCGATCCCGTAGATGTAGGACAAACCGATGTCGACGCGCTTATTCCGCGGCAAGTCAACGCCTGCTATTCTCGCCATGCCTGCTCCTTAAATAAGGCTATCGGCTGCCAGCCGTTCAGCCCTGCCTCTGCTTGTGCTTCGGATTCTCACAAATAACATAAACGTTCCCGTGCCGCTTCACAATCTTGCATTTCGGGCAGCGCTTCTTAACCGACGATGTCACTTTCATCTCATTCTCCCAGTCTTGTTCTGCTCTGGAATCTGCGAAGTCGTTCGCTTCAACGAAAATCAATCATCTCTTTCAGGCGCACAAAATCCGACCTGCGATCAGGCAGGCCGGATGTCGCCGGTCATCCTATTCCAGTTTCGTCAAGACCTCCGCGTCACCTTCGGTGATCGCAATGGTATGCTCGAAATGGGCAGACAGTTTACCATCAATTGTGACAACTGTCCACTTGTCCTTCTTCACTTTCGTGCCATATTTCCCGGCGTTAATCATCGGCTCGACGGCAATGGTCAGGCCCGGCCGCAGCAGCATGCCGTGGCCGGTCTGGCCGTAGTTCAGCAGCGTGAAACCCTCATGCAGTTCGCGCCCCACGCCGTGGCTGGTGTACTCGCGCACCACGCTGAAGCCCTGCGGCTCCGCGGTGCGCTGAATCGCCGCGCCGATATCGCCGGTGCGGTTGCCGTTTTTGGAGGCCGCAATCGCGGCGACCAGGCATTCCTGGGTCACCCGCATCAGGTCCTGCGCTTCCTTCGACACCTGCCCCACCGGCAGCGTAATGGCCGAGTCGCCGTGATATCCTTTGTAATAAGCGCCGACGTCGAGGGAGATGATGTCACCTTCCTTGAGCTGCCGTTGCGACGGAATGCCGTGCACGATCTCCTCATTGACCGACGCGCAGATCGAGGCCGGGAATGGCGGCGCGTCCGGGTCGCCGGCAGGTTTACCCTTGAAAGAGGGCGTGGCGCCGTGTTTCAGGATGGTCTGCTCCGCGATATGGTCCAGTTCGAGCGTTGTCACGCCCGGTTTCACGCGCTCGCGCAGCTCCGCCAGTGTGACGGCGACGATCCTGCCGGCCTGCCGCATCACCTCGATTTCCGACGCTGACTTGAGTACAACCATCTTCTAACACGCTTCATCGGCCGCAGCAGGCGTTGCTTTGCCTCTGCTGCTGGCATCCTGCATTCCCAGGTTCACCGCACGCAGCATATCCAGTTGCACATGCTCAACGGGCTGCTCGCCGCTGATTTCGTTAATAAGGCCGCGCTTGGCGTAAAAAATAATCAATGGCGCCGTCTGTTTCTCATAGACGCGAATGCGGTTCTTCTGAGTCTCCGGTTCATCATCCGGTCGACGATACAACTCGCCATCGCACTTTTCCTTCTTGCAGCCTTCCCGTGGCGGCGGTGTCACCTTATTGAACACCGCGCCGCAGGCACGGCACGTCCAGCGGTTCGACAGCCGCTCCAGCAATACCGCGTCGCTGACATGCAGATAAGGCACACTGCTGATCGCTTTGCCGGTCTCTGCCAAAACCGCGTCCAGCGCCTTCGCCTGCGCAACGTTGCGCGGAAACCCATCCAGGATGAACCCGCGGGCGCAATCGGGTTGGTTCAAGCGCTCGCGCACCATACCGACCGTGACTTCGTCGGGAACCAGTTCACCCCGGTCCATGTAACTCTTCGCCAGAATCCCCAGAGGTGTACCCTGTTTCAGATTAGAGCGAAACAGGTCGCCGGTGGAGATATGTGGTATGTTCAATGTAGACGCCAGAAGTACTGCCTGGGTGCCCTTGCCGGAGCCGGGCCCGCCCAGCAGAACGATGCCATACCATTGGCTGTTCATGTTATCTTATAAAGCCCTCATAACGCCGCATCATCAATTGCGCTTCGAGCTGGCGCATTGTATCGAGTACAACGCCCACGACAATCAATAGACCGGCGCCTGAAATCAACTGCGAATTGCCGCCCAACGGCGCCAGGAACTGCATCCCGTTGATGGTGGCAATAATGTCGACGAGGTAAGGCACGATGGCCAGGAATCCCAGGAATAGAGCGCCGACCAGTGTCAGCCGCCGCATGATGCGGGTGATGAACACCTCGGTGGTCTTGCCTGGCCGTATGCCGGGGATGAAACCACCCTGTTTCTGCAGGTTCTCGGGCAGGTTCTGCTGCTGCATGACCACATCGGTATAAAAATAGGTGAACCCCACGACCATCAGGAAGTACAGCAGCGCATAGATGATCTCATTGCCGGATACGTTCCCGCCTGTGCGGCTGCCCGTGAACAACTGCACGACGCCGTTCGCAAACCCCTGCACCGTAGCGTCTGTGCTGTTCACAAAGAATCCGGCGATTACTGCCGGGAA
>JAKALH010000070.1 GCA_021813225.1 Chloroflexota bacterium | reverse complement strand
GTGCATGATGTCCCAGTTAACCGCGATGGCGGAATGGTTGACGCGCCGCATGACTTCTGCCAGATGTTGCGGATTGCACCAGTCATCGTGTGTCTCAACGCAGATCACGACGCCCCGCTCGCGGGCGTAGTCCGCAACGGATGCCAGTGACACAGCGACTGTGTCGATGGCTTGCTCTCTGGTCAGTCCCGTCGGCAATCGCCCGCCGAACGTGCGCAAGCGCGGTACGCCAAGGTCGGCAGCGAGGTCGATGCAGCGCCGTGTCAGATCGAGTTGCGCGAAAGTGGCGGCAGGGTTGGCGTACTGGCACGACGTGGCGATGCAGCAGATGGGAATGCCGGCGTGCTCGACTGCGCGGCGAATCGCCTGTCGCTCGGCAGCGTTGATATGCGGCTCGACGCCATGCTGGTGCCCGGCATCGGCGCGCAGTTCGATTGCGTCATACCCGTAACGTGCGGCCATCGCCAGCATGTCCTGCAGGCTGGCCTGCGGGCACGAAAAACTCATGAAGGCGTATTTCATACTCCCATTCACCTCGCCGTCATTGTACGCGGCAACGGCAATAGACAGGTGCCGGTATACTTCTGCCAGCCATGACAACCGCCAACGCACCCGCCCGCACCGCCACCGCATCGCCGGATAGTACCCGGAACGACCCTGTCGCCGTCGTCACAATAGCCGGCGGGCATTTCGTGCATGACGCATTCGCCAGCTTCCTGTCGCCGCTTCTGCCGCTCCTGATCGCGAAACTCGGCCTGACATTGACACTGGCAGGCTCGCTCTCGGCGCTGCAGAGCCTGCCGTCCATCATCAATCCTGTGCTGGGGATGATCGGCGACCGCATCAGCCTGCGCTGGCTGGCTATCATTGCGCCGACGGCCACGGCTATCGCCATGAGCCTGATCGGGATCGCGCCGACCTACACTGTGCTCGCGATACTGCTGGTCGTGGCCGGCATCAGCAGCGCGAGCTGGCATACACCAACGCCGGTGCTGGTCGCGCGCAGCACCGGGCGCCGGGTTGGGCTGGGCATGAGCGTGTTGATGATGGGCGGCGAGCTGGCGCGCACGCTGGGCCCGCTGATTGCTGTCGGCGCGGTGTCCCTGTGGGGGCTGGAAGGCATCTGGCGTCTGATTCCACTGGGCGTCGGCGCGTCCGTCATCCTGTACTGGCGCACGCGCAAGCTCGAAGCGCCCCATACAGCGCGGCGGGGCGGCGCATGGGCGCAAACCTGGGTGGAACTGCGGCGCGTTCTTCTGCCGATAGCCGGGATCATCTTGACGCGCTCGTTCGTGGGCGTTGCGTTGTCAACCTATCTGCCCACACTCCTGACGCGCGAGGGCGACAGCCTGCTGCAGGCCGGCGGGGCGTTGTCAGTCCTGATGCTGGCAGGCGCTATCGGCTCTCTGCTCACTGGCACAGTCAGCGACAGACTGGGGCGAAAGCGGGTGCTCAGTGCCGTGCTCATCCTGTCGCCGCTATTTATGTTTCTCTTTCTGAACGTACGGGGCTGGATCGTGCTGCCGGTGCTGTTCCTGCTGGGTTTCATGTCCAACAGCACGTCGCCGGTTCTACTGGCGCTGGTGCAGGAAAATGGGCGTGACCACCCGGCCACCGCCAATGGCGCGTACATGGCGCTTGAGTTCGTCGGCGGCTCGCTTATTACGATCATCGTCGGCGCACTGGCCGACGCGCTGGGATTGCGCACTGCGTTCGGCATCTGCGGTGTTGTCGCGCTGTTTGCCGTGTCGTTCGTTTTTCTGCTGCCGCGCCCTGGCGGACGCGAAGGCGGCTCCCGCAGCACCGGGAGCCGCCCTCAGCCTGCCGCTGCTTCAGTCGGTGGTTCAGCGTAAAATCGAACAGAAAGGGCATTCTTGATCGAGAGGAGAACCAACGTGGCAAAGAAAACCAGATCCGATTACACCGTCGGCGTCGATCTCGGCGGCACCAAGATATTGGCTGCGGTCGTCGCTGAAGATGGCAGCGTTATCGGTTCGGCCAAGAAGCGCACACAATCGGAAGAAGGTGCGGATGCGGTGCTCAAGCGGATCATTAAAACGATGCAGGAAGCCGCCGATGCCGCCGGCGCCGACCTGAGCGAAATCAAGGCTGTCGGTCTGGGCGCGCCGGGGGTCATTGATACCGCGCGCGGGGTTGTCGTCAGCGGCACCAACATGCCGGGGTGGGTGAACATCGACGTCGGCAAGGCGTTGCGGCAGTGGCACGATGTTCCTGTGATGATATCGAATGATGTGCGCGTGGCTACGTTTGGCGAGCAACTGGCCGGCGTTGGACGCGGGGTCAAGAATTTTGCGGCGGTTTTTGTCGGCACCGGCATCGGCGGCGGCATCGTCATCGACGGTCAGATCTATACCGGCAGCCGCGGCAGCGCGGGCGAGATCGGCCACATGGTGGTCATGGCAGACGGCCCCTACGCCGTGGGTGGCGGTGTGCGCGGCAGTATTGAGGCGATTGCCAGCCGCGCCGCGATTGAGCGTGACCTGCGCGATGCGATGGCCGCCGGCCGCGACAGCGTGCTGCCGCAACTGGTCACGGATATCAACGCCAAATTCACCAGCAGCATCCTGGCGAAGGCCGTCGATAAGGGCGATGCCCTGACCATCGAAATACTGCATCGCGCGGCGCACTATCTGGGCCTGCATGCGGCAACGCTGCTCAATGCCCTCGACCCTGAAATGCTGATCTATGGCGGCGGCGTCTTTGAAGCGCTGGGAGAATGGATGCTGGCTCCGGTGCGAACCGTGGCGAAGCAGTACATGTTGAATAAAACGCGCATCGAGCAGGTCAGCATTGTTGAGTCAAAACTGGGTGGTTCAGCGGGCATCGTCGGTGCGGCATTGATGGCGCGCCGCGGCAACCTGTCTGCTGCCTGAGCGCCCGTTCCACCGATCATCCGTTGTCATCTACTTCAACCCGGTGTGGATGGCGACGGTTCCCAGCATCAGCCGGCGGTAGGCGACTTCGCGGAAACCGGCGCGCAGCATGGTCGCCTTCAGTTCATCCGGCGTCAGAAACTCGTTAACCGACTGCGGCAGGTAAATATAAGCATCGCGTTCGCCGCTGATGATTCCGCCGGCAACCGGCACCAGGCGGTTGAAGTACAGCAGGAAGAGAGGCCGCAACAGGTTACGGGGCGGCTTGCTGATTTCCAGGCAGATGACACGGCCGCCTGTTTTGAGCACACGGCGCTGCTCGCGAAACGCGGCCTCCCGGTCGATGAAGTTGCGCACACCGAATCCGCTGGTGACTGCATCGAACGTTTCATCGCGGTAAGGCAGATGGTGCGCATCCGCTGCACACCATTGAATCCGCTGCGTGCCGGGTTTGGCCTGGCCGACCTGCATCATCTCAACGGTGAAGTCACTGCCGACGGCGAGTGTGTCGGGGGCCTGCCTCAACGCCTCAACCAGCATGTCGCCGGTGCCGGTCGCGACATCCAGAACGCGGCCGCCGTGAGGAACTCGCGCGGCAGCGATCACGGCGCGCCGCCACGCACCATCCTGTCCGGCGCTTATCAGCCGGTTCATCAGGTCGTAGCGCCGCGAAATGCGCGCAAACATATCGCGAATGTAGCCGGCGCGTGCGGCGCCTTGCAGATGTGTCATAGTGGTTAATCCAGAAGCCTCTGTTTGCGGGTTGTTCACCGTATCAACTGGCAAACTTCCACGGGCACAACCGCCGTTCCAGCCAGTCGATGAAGAAGTACAGCAGAAGGCCAAGCACGCCCATGGCAACAGCCCCGGCGTATGTCGCCGGGTAGTCAAACAGTGTGCTGGCGTTCAGGTAGATGTAATAGCCCAGCCCAAGCAGAGTGGCTGTTGTCTCGGTAATGTAAAGCACAGCGACAGCCGTACCGATACTCAACCGCACCGCTGTCAGCACAGCCGGCAACGACGCCGGCAGATAGACGAAGCGAAACAGCGCGCGGCGCCCGGCACCCAGTGACTTCACCGAATTCAGCAGCTCCGGGCGGATTCCGGCGGCGTCGTCCCGCACAGGCACCAGAATCTGAAAGAACAGGATCAGGACGATCATCAGCACTTTGCTGAAATCCGTCGCGCCGAAGAACAGCAGCACGATGGGCAGGAAAACGATTTTCGGGATCGGGTAGATGATGTACGCAATGGGGGAGAAGATGCGGTTCAGGCGCGGCATCTGGCCCATGGCCAGGCCGGCAGGCACCGCCAGCGCTATAGCGATGATCACGCTGATGATGACACGCAGGGCGCTGGCGATGAAATGTTGAGCCAGAACCCCGAACTGCGCCACAATGGCGACGGCCACCTGCATCGGAGAAGGCAGGATATCACGTTGCACAATCATCGCCAGCAACTGCCAGGCCAGCAGAAAGATGGCTGTTGTGATGATGATGTCGCGTCGCTGCATGCGCCCCATTATCCACTGACCGCTTGACACATGGGAAGGAAATGTCTAAATTATTACCAAACGACGTCGAGACCACGACAATGTCTCGAGTCAGGCTGCTGCATACCATGACGTGTGCAGCAAGAGAGGTACGTATTATGGTCTGCAAGAACTGTAAGATGGAACTGCCCGTGTACGCCAGTTACTGCCCCAGTTGTGGGATGAAAGTGCATAAACCCCCACTGCACCACGACATCGACACAACGAAAGGCCCTCAGCACGAAGCCCACGCCCGCCACGTCGACTGGCTTTTTGAGCCGGTATACCGCGAGATCGAGCGCCGGCTGGATGAGCCGAATGTCGATAAGCCTGAACTGTTCGACACGGCGCACCGCATCGAAGCCGAGGTCCTGAAGGGCAATGCCGCCAATCCTCAGAAGATCAGCCGCTGGTTGAGGTTCTACCAGGAAGTCGCCCCGGATCTTCTGGCGCTCACAGTCGCTGCGTTACTGGGCACTGATTCCGATGTATCGCCTGCGGTCCGCAGCGCTGTGCTGGAACATGCGGCGTTGCCGGCGTAAGTGCGGATAAGCAGCGGACCACGATCCGCGATGCCAACCGAATAAAAAGCGCCGAGCTGCGCAGGCCAGCCTGAAAGTCAGGCTGGTTGTGCAGTCTGCGCGGGCAGACGCCGGCGCACGTCGGAACACATCTGGAAGAATGCAGGCTGGGAACGATACTCGGCATCCCCGGCCTGCGGATTCGCGATGATTGCAGGCAATGTCTGCGGCGGGACGCCCAGCACCATGATATGCTGCCCCAGAAACACGGCATCTTCGATGTTATGCGTGACAATCACCAGCGTCAGTTGATGCTCGCGCTGTAACTCGAACGTCAGGTTCTGCAGGTCTTCGCGGGTTGGCGCATCCAGCGCAGCAAATGGCTCGTCCATCAGCAGGACGTCGGGTTTCAGCGCCAGGGTGCGCGCAATGGCGGCGCGCTGGCGCTGCCCGCCCGATATCTGCGCCGGGAAACGATTTCGCACGGCGGCAATTCCCAGGCGGTTAAGCCAGAAATCGACGCGCTCTTTCTCCGGGGCCACCGTGTGGTCCGCAGGAGCATGCCTTCCATCCGGCCCGTAGTAGTTGCGCAACTTAAGACCCAGGGCGGCGTTTTCCGCAACCGTGGCCCACGGCAAAAGCCCGTATTCCTGCAGCACCAGCCCTGTGCGCGGGCGCGGGCGCTCGATGATCTGCCCGTCTATGAGCACCTGACCTGAAGTCGGCAGCCGCAGCCCGGCCAGCATCATCAGCAGCGTTGTTTTGCCGCCGCCCGAGGCCCCGACTACTGCCCACGTCTCTGCGCGCGCGGCTGTCCAGTTGAAGTGCTCGAACACCGCTTTGCCGGTCGAGTAGGCAAACGTCACATCGCGTAATTCGATCATGTCACGGCTGGCGCATCGCGCCTGTCTCACTTGGGCAGGAAGCTGGCGTCCACCAGTTTGCTGTAGTCCAGCGGGTTGCTGATTAACCCTTTGCCCTTCATCCAGTCCTGCACATCCTTGAACTGCGCCTCGGTGGGAACCGCTGCGGCCGGGAATTTCGGCAGCTTGTAGGAGCCTTGCAGCGCTGTGGGGATCAGTTTTTTGTCTGACAGCACGCTGCTGTATTTATCCGGCGATGCGTTAATATCATTGATTGCCTTCTCCAGCGCCGCCAAAAACTTCTTGACAGTGTTTGGTTTGTCTTTCAATGCGGCGGTGCTGAACGACCATTCGCTGTTGCCAAGTTCGTTGTGTGTGCGATCGTCGACCACCAGCACTGCGCCGCTCTGGGCTGCCAGCGATGAGAACGGATCGGGCAGGGTGGCTGCCTTGAGTTTGCCCTGCTGCAGCAACTGCATCCGGTCGGTGATCTTGACGACGGGAGTCGTTTTGATGTCGGACGGGCTTAAGCCCTCCAGTTGCAGCAGCCGGTCGGTCACATAGGCAATGACCGTGCCGTCGGAGATGCCGATCTCGACGCCTTTCAGATCGGCGGGCTTGCGGATGCCGCTGTCTTTGGCGGCATAGATGGAATACTGCGCCGAATCCGGCGTCGCCGTGCGCGCGAATCGCACGACCGCGATTTTCTGCGAGTCCTTGTTATAGAGCACTGTCGATACAAGGTCGTTGATCATGCCGTCGATCTGCCCGGCCTGCATCAATTGATCCCGTTCCGGCGCCGAGGCAACCGGCACATACTCGACCGTGATACCTGCGCTCTTGAAGTAACCCTGCGAGTCGGCGACATACACCGGCAACGCTTCCAATACCGGCAACAGCCCGAGCTTGAGCGTCGTCGACTCCGCCGGCGACTGCGCACATGCGCCTAATAACGTGCTGACTAATAACAGACCAGCCAGGTATTTTTTGAACATGATCGTTTCCTTACTCTTTCTTGAATATAGAAAATTCACACATGTCATGCGCTTCAGTGAATGATGACGGCCAGAAATGCGGCAACGAATATCGTAATGCTGATATAGCCATTGATATTGAAGAAGGCGACATTGAGGCGGGTGAGATCATCAGGCTTTACCAGCAAATGTTCGTAAATCAACAATACGATTACGGCCGCAATACCCAGCCAGTAAATGATTCCAAGACTCATCAGCAGGCCGGTGCCAATCAGTAAGGCTACCGTGGCGATATGGCTGACCTTCGCCAGGGCCAGTGCCGCGGCATTGCCCCAGCGGGCAGGGACGCTGTGCAGCCGTTCCGCACGGTCGAAATCGGTATCCTGGCAGGCGTAGATGAGATCGAAGCCGCCGATCCAGAAGGTCACGGCGAACAGCAGCAACCAGGCTGGCAGGTCATGCAGCGTGAAAACAGAGCCTTTGATAGCCGCCCAGGCCCCTATCGGCGCCAGGCCGTCGGTAAAACCGAGTATGAAATGCGACAGCCAGGTAAAGCGCTTCGCGTAGGCATAGCTTAAAAGGAATGCGACTGCTCCGGGCAGCAATGCTAATGTCAATGGACTTAATTGCCAAGCCGCCAGCGCCAGGATCAACAGCGAGATGATGACGCCCGCGACGACGGTGCGCACGCTGATCTTGCCGGTCTGAATCGGGCGCTTGGCAGTGCGAGGATTGCGCGCGTCAATGTGGCGATCCGCCAGCCGGTTGAAGCCCATGCCGAGTGTGCGCGCAGACGCCATGGCAATGGTGATCCAGATGAACTGCGCCAGTGTGGGCAGACCGCGAGCTGCGAGAACCATGCCCAGGTAGGCAAAGGGTAGGGCAAAAATCGTGTGCTCGAACTTGATGAGGTCGAGGAAAGCGCGCAGTTGTTTCATGATTCAAAGGGCTTCGTACACTCAGGCGGCGCCAATCATCCCACAACTGCCCATTACAGTCCATACTCCTTCCAGCGCCGGGTTACCAGTTCTTTGACGGCTGGGTCCATCGCGATCTGCTGCGGCCAGCCGCGCGGGTGGTTATCTTCCGCGCCTTTGGCGGTCGCGTCGATCCCGATCTTCCCGCCGAACGAATTGCGAACGGCGGAATGATCGAGCTGGTCGACGGCGCCTTCTACAATCGTGACGTCGCGTTTCCAGTCCACATTACCCAGCACGCGCCATGCTACTTCGCTCAGGTCATGCACATTCACGGTTTCGTCCACCACGACGATTGCTTTGCTCAGCATCAACAGCCCCAATCCCCACATGCCGAACATCACCTTCTGGGCGTGACCGGGAAAACGCTTCCGTATGGATACGATAACCAGATTGTGGAACACCCCTTCCGCCGGCATGTTGTAGTCGACGACTTCGCTGAGGAACAGCCGGAGCAATGGCAGGAACAGGCGCTCGGTGGCTTTCCCCATCCAGTAGTCTTCCATCGGCGGGATGCCCACAATCGTCGCCGGGTAGACGGCGTTCTTGCGGTGGGTGATCGCCGTGATGTGGAAGACCGGGAACATCTCTGCCGGGGTGTAATATCCGGTGTGATCGCCAAAAGGTCCTTCCATCTCGTGTTCGCTCGGGTCGACGTACCCCTCGATGACAATCTCCGCTTCCGCCGGGGCTTCAATGGGCTGTGTGATGCACTTCACGAATTCCACCGGCCTGCCGCGCAGGTAACCCGCCAGCAGGTACTCATCGATATTTGGCGGCATGGGCGCCGATGCGCACCACATCGCGGCCGGGTCGCCGCCCAGCGCAATCGCACACGGGATCTGCGGCTTTTGTTTTTCCTGTGCCACCCGTTCGTGTTCGGCGCCGCCTTTGTGGCGTTGCCAGTGCATCATCAGTGAGCGGTCGTCGCGCACCTGCAGACGATACATCCCGACGTTCCGCACATTGGTTGCCGGGTCGCGCGTGATGACCTGCATCAACGTGATGTAACGCCCCCCATCCAGCGGCCAGCACTTGAGTATCGGCAGCATAGCGAGCGAGGGAGCATCAGTAATGACGTTTTCCTGCACAGGTGCCCGGCTGACCAGTCTGGGTTTCAGGCCGATCGAACGCAAAACATCCAGCATGTCTCCGGCGCGGCTCAATGTGGCGCCCAGTCCGGATGGCAGGCGCAGATCCAGCACCCTGGCCAGGTTCCGGTTGAGTTCGTCCAGGTCAGCCACATTCAAAGCGGCTGCCATTCGAGCAGCGTTGCCAAATGCATTGATCAGCACCCGCATGTCCGAACCTTTGACATTCTCGAACAGCAGGGCTTTGTTCGCTGCGGCGGGGCCTTTGGAGAGGCGATCCGTGACTTCAGTGATCTCAAGTTCGGGGTCGACGAGTGCTTCGATGCGAACAAGTTCCCCTTTGTCCTCAAGCGTCTGAATGAAGTCGCGCAGGTTGCGGTAGGTCATGTGATGCCCTTTATATCCCGGTGAACGGAGCCGCTGCCATCGCCAGCACGCGCGCCGTGAACGCCGCGATCAAGGCAATGATGATTGTCAGCGCGGCAATGCCCAACATGGCCTTGGTGCCCAGTTCGCGCCGCAGCACGCTCAACGTGGCCAGGCATGGAATGTAAAAAACGACGAAGACGCTGAATGTGATCATCTGCACAGGTGTGAGCACATTGGCAAAATTGGTGCTGCCCAGCGCCTGTCCCAGCATGATGAGGGAGAGTTCCTTTCTCAAAATACCGAAGATGAGCGGGACGCCCGTTGTCGACGGTAACCCCAGCGCCCATGTAACCGGCCGCGCCACGAGATCGAAGAAAGGCGACAGATTGAAGTAGGTCAGCAATGACAGCACGATACTGCCGCCGATCAGCACCGGCCATGCCTCAACCACAAATTCGCTGACGCGAAAACGCGCCTTCTGCATCACGGTGCGCAGGGTGGGCAGCCGGTAAACCGGCATCTCCAGGATCAGACCGGGGCTGTCCTCAGGCAATGCGCGCGACAGCAGTTTCCCGGTGATGGCAATCACGAACAGGTTGAACAGGTATATGACCAGCGCGTGTATGGGGCCCAGGTAGAACGCGACCAGGCCGAACACCACTGCCAGCCGCGCGGCGCACGGCACGAGAGTTGCCAGCGCCGCAGCCAGGTAGCGGTCGCGCTTTTCCTCCAGGATGCGCGTGGACATGACGGCCGGCACATTGCAGCCGTAGCCCAGGATAAAAGGCACCACCGCCTTGCCGTGCAGCCCAAGGCGGTGCATCAGGGCATCCATCAGGAAGGCAATGCGCGGCAGGTAACCGATA
>JAKALH010000069.1 GCA_021813225.1 Chloroflexota bacterium | reverse complement strand
TAGGTGCCACCGGTGCGGGGTAATGCAGCGCCCGCCATGCGGGTATCAGGCGGGCGCTGCGGTTGACACATCGCTTATGCGCGGCAGACTGCGGCTCAGTGCAGGAAGAGCGGTTCCAGTTCCAGTTCGGCAACTGCTTTGCCGGCATTTGCCTCTGCGGTTTCTGCATCAAAGCGGTCGGCTGCGTCAAGCACCTTCGGCAATACGGTGATGTCCCCGGTGGTGTTCAGGAAGATGCCGGGCTTGCTGAGCACAAAGTTTACTGCTGCGTCGATTTCCTTCTGGTCGGTCAATGGTTGATACCAGGTCGCATGCGTATGCGGCTTATCACCCCACGGGCCGCGCGCCAGCGACTTGATCGTCTGCACGGCGATGTTGCGCTCCTGGCACAGGGCGAACAGTTTGTTGAAATCGGCCATGTAAGCGGCATTTTGCGACAACACATAGTTGTACGGCAGCAGCACGGAATCCAGATCGTAGCGCTGCAGGCTGCGCAGGTGCATCTGCGCAACGGTGAGATCGTGTCCGGTTACGCCGATGTAGCGCACCAGCTTCTGTTCGCGCGCCTCGATCAGGGCTTCCAGCGCGCCGCCCGGCCCCATTGCCACCTCCCACTCTTTCGGGTCCACCAGATAGTGCATCTGGATGAGGTCTACCGAGTCGACGCGCAGACGTTCGAGCGAGCGATGGAATTCGTCCTTAGCTTTCCGGTAGGTGCGCTCGCCGGTTTTGGTGGCCAGGAAGAAGTCCTTGCGATGGGCGGCCATCCACGGGCCGATGCGCAGTTCCGATTCGCCGTAGCTGGCTGCCGTATCGATGTGATTGACGCCATACTTCAGCAGAACTTCCAGCGTGCGATCGGCATCGGCCTGGCTTACATTTCCTAGTGCAGCGGCGCCGAATATCGTTCGTTTACTGGAATGTCCCGTGCGTCCAAAAGTCAGATTGGCAATCATATCCGTTACTCCTTATATTTACCAGCGGTAGGTGTGCGGACCAAAATCGGCTTCGTAGTGCGGTGCAACGACGCGCCCCGGCGGTACGACGGCGTCCACGGCCTTACGGTCTTCGTCGCTGATTTTGACATCGAGTGCTTTCAGGTTCTGTTCCAATTGTCCCATATCGCGGGGGCCAATGATCGGGCTGGTTATTCCGGGCTGGTGCATACACCATGCCAGAGAGAACTCCAGCAGGGATAAATTCCTGGCTTGCGCCAGCGGTATCAGCGCTTCGATGGCGTCCATGGTCTGCTTCCCCATCGACGACTCGCGGCGTTCGGCGGGGATATCGCCGTAGCGTGTATTAAGCGGCAGAGGCTGATCGCGCCGGTATTTACCCGTCAACAAACCGCCGGCCAGCGGGCTCCATGGGATGATGCCGTAGCCGTAAGTGCGCAGCGCAGGTATCAACTCACGTTCGATGCGCCGGTCGAGGATGTTATAAGGCGGCTGCTCGCACACAAACCGGTTCAGGCCCAGTTCGTGCGATACCCACTGCGATTCCACGGCCTGCCAGGCGGCATAGGTGCTGGTGCCGATGTAGCGCACTTTGCCGCTGCGGATGAGATCGTCCAGCGCGCGCAGCGTTTCGTCGATGGGGGTATCCGACTGCGGGCGATGAATCTGGTACAGGTCGATGTAGTCTGTCTGCAGGCGCCGCAGGCTGGCTTCGCACTGTTCGATGATATGGCGGCGGCTGTTGCCCTGCATGTTGGGATCGTCGTCAGCCATGCGACCGTGTACCTTGGTCGCCAGTACAATCTGCTGCCGTTTGCCGTTGCGCCGGAATGCTTCGCCGGTGACTTCCTCGCTGCGCCCTCGTCCATACACATTGGCTGTATCAAAGAAGTTGATGCCGGCGGCCAGCGTACGATCGACGATGGCGTATGCTTCTTCGGGCGCGGTGCGCGTTCCGAAATACATGCAGCCCAGGCACAATGGGCTGACCTTCAGGCCTGTTCTGCCAAGAGATCGATATTCCATGACGCTCTCCTTTAATTCAAATGCTATCGATAGTGGTGCGGTCCGAAATCGGCTTCGTAGTAAGGCGCGGCAACCCTGCCGGGGATGGAGACCTTATCTATCGCAGCCTTGTCTTCGTCGCTTATCTTGATGTCGAGGGCTTTCAGGTTGTCCTCAAGCTGCTCCATTGTGCGCGGTCCGATGATGGGGCTGGTAACGCCCGGTTGCTGCGCGCACCATGCCAGCGCAAACTGCGACATTGCCACGCCTCTGGCCTGTGTCAGTGCGGTGATTCCGTCGATAATATCGAAAGCCTGCTGTGTCCAGCGACGCTGCAGCAGAGGATTCCTTTCGAAATCCGCAAAGCGTGCGTCGGCGGGCGGCGGAGAATTACGGTTGTACTTGCCGGTCAGCAATCCGCCGGCCAGCGGACTCCACGGGATGATTCCCATTCCATACGTCCGCGCCATCGGTATCAGCTCGCGCTCGACACGTCGATCCAGCAGGTTGTAGGGTGGCTGCTCGCACACAAATCGATTCAGCCCGAGTTCCTTTGCCATCCAGAACGACTCGACCAGTTGCCACGCCGCATAGGTCGTCGTGCCGATATAGCGCACTTTCCCGGCGCGGATCAGGTCGTCCAGCGCGCGCAGCGTTTCGTCGACGGGAATGTCCGACTGCGGGCGGTGTATCTGGTACAGGTCGATGTGGTCCGTCTGCAGGCGGCGCAGGCTGGCTTCGCACTGTTCGATAATGTGGCGGCGGCTGTTACCCTGCATGTTAGGGTCATCGTCGGCCATCACGCCATGCACTTTGGTGGCCAGCACGATGCGCTGCCGTTTGCCGTTGCGCTTCAAGGCCTCGCCGGTAACCTCTTCGCTTCGCCCGCGGCTGTAGACATTCGCGGTATCCAGAAAATTAATGCCGGCATCGATCGCTCTGTCGATGATTGCGTAACTGTCTTCGGGGGTTGTCCTGCCGCCAAACATCATGCAACCCAGACACAACGCGCTGACTCTTACCCCGGTGCGCCCTAATGCTCGATATTCCATTCGATTCCTCCGTAACGCTTTTGCCAGGCGCGCGCGGCAAGAGGCTGTGATGAGTGACCTGCCCGGGCGGCAGATGGGTCACGCGCGGCCTGGCTTGTAGATAGTACCGTTATTTTAGCAACAACTCGATGACAGGCACGACGACGGCGGGTTTGCGAACCGGCAATTCGATGACCGCTGTAGTCTCAGGTATCGGCTGAGCCACGGCCTCGTAGTTGTAATCGCGCAGCGCGGACTTGACCGCCACCTCGCTGCCGTCATGCAGAAACTGCGCATACTGGATACGCCCGGCCATCCCATCGAGATACAGGAACCGGAAAGGCCAGTTGTAAATGTGCAGGTACAAATATCGGCCGTTCTGAGTATAGCGGCAATCCTGCGGCGGTATGTACTCACTCTGTGTACATCCATAGATTGCGCGCGAGTGCAGGCGCATCCAGCCGGTATACACATCCAGCGAGTCGAGGGCGCGCTGGTCAAATGTGCCGCGCGCGGTCGGCCCGGTGTTCATGATGAGGTTGCCGCCGCTGGCAACGGAACTGATCAGCAACTGAATGAGTTGCTCCGGACTCTTCCAGGCATACTTCATTCCGGCACGTCGCGCAGCGCAGGCCCATTCGCGCGGATTGTATAAATCCGGATTAAACTGTGTGAAATACCGTTGGTATATGGCGTCGGGTATGGTTTCGTTGTATTTCACCCATTCATGCCGCGCCGCCAGGGAGTACAGCCCCCAGTGGATGAACATACCGAAGCGATCATGTACGAACCAGTCGACATTGCCCTGGGCAGGCGATGGTGTAAGCATACTATGAACCTCTGCGGCGCACGATATTCGGAAGTAGCTGTCTCTTCCGACGACTGATGCTAACACGCATGTAAACTATTCAGACAGGCCGTAGAAACACGCGAGGGCAGACACGACTATTAGAACTTTCCTGTCGATATTCACTGTGGCGGCGCGCCGCTTGTGGTCCACGCGAGGGCTGGCATTTGCCAGTGCGGTGGGCTTTATCGCTGCCATCGCGCTGGCGTTCAGTGTGCCGATGTACGCCGATGCGGTATATCACCGGATTCTCACCAGAGAACTCGGCATCACCGACCCCGGAACATCGGCAATACCGCCCTTTGCGTTTCTGTTCAAGCTGCGTACATTCTTCCAGGTATCCGCGCAATGGTCGGACGTTACACCTGTGGATCGGTTCATGGAACAACAGGTTCCGAGCCTGCTTGGCCTGCCCCGCACGCAGTTTATACGCTATTTTCAGACCGCTAACCTGCGTGTATTTTCATTGACCGACCTCAATGCCTTCGCCCAGCGCAAACCATTGCTGCTGATACCCATGGTTGCCATCGGCGATCTGGGCAGCCACATCAACCTGATCCGGGGCAAACTGCCGTCCGATACACCCACACCGGATGGATATACCGGCATTCTGGTCAGCAAGCTGCTGCACGAGCGCCTGGGCGTGCAGGTTGGCGATAAGTATGTGGCATTTACCGGCCGTGAAGACCGCGGTGCAGTGCGCGTTCCTGTCGTGGTCACCGGTGTATGGGAACCGCGCGATCGCACTGATTCCTACTGGTTCTATCGGCCTGACCAGTTGGATATCATGATGCTGACGACAGACACCGCATTCTCGCGCAACACCGCCCCTGGATTGGGGAAGAACGTGGACGAGGCGATCTGGTTCATGAATTTCAATGGCGACACATTGCGGGTATGGAATGTGCAGGATTTCCTGGCCAGGATCGATGGCATGCTGGCTGCGGCAAAGAGCCAGCAGATCAACGTGGATATGAGCGCCTCACCGCAGGATGGCCTGCTGCGGTATGTGCGCGACAGCCGTGCACTGATGCTGCAGCTCTATGCGTTCAGCGTACCCCTGTTCCTGCTGGTCTTTGCTTTCGTGATCCTGGTATCCAGTCTTACCGTAAACAGCCAGCGCAATGAGATAGCCGTCCTGCGCAGCCGCGGCGCAACATCACTGCAGATCCTGGGTATTGCGGTATTGCAGGCACTGGCACTGGCCGTCTTGTCGCTGGGTCTGGGCGCGCTGGCCGCGTTAGGTATTGCGGCAGTGATGGGGCAGGCGCGCAGTTTTCTGATGTTCACTTCCGGTGCATTGCTGCCTGTGGCTATATCGCAGAGCAGCCTGCCGTTTGGAACCATCGCTGCAGTCGTCGTTATCATCATCACGGTGATCCCGGTTATTGAGGCATCGCGCCATACCATCATCACCTACCGGCTCGAACGCGCCCGCACGATGAAAATCCCATTCTGGCAGCGCATGTGGCTGGATGTGCTGCTGCTGATCCCCGCGGCCTACTGGACGTACATGCTGCAGAAGCAGGGTGTAATCGACGTGCCGTTCCTGGGCACTTCCGGCGGCGACCCCCTGAGCAGCCCCACGTTGTTTCTCGTGCCGTCGTTGATGATGTTCGCGATGACCCTGTTTTTGATCCGCCTGCTGCCCCTGTTGCTGCGCGGTTTGTCCTGGCTGCTGAGTCGCCTGCCGGGCATCTCGCTGGTGCTCGCGACGCGGCAACTGGCGCGATCCCCCGGCCTGTATACGACGCCGATGCTGCTGCTGGTGCTGACGCTGGCGCTGGCGACTTTCACGACGACGATTGCCACGACACTCGACCAGTACACGGACCAGCGCGCCCGTTACAGCGTGGGTGGCGACGTCAGGCTGTCCAATACCGGGCAGAGCACTCAAACGCCGATTGTGCAGATGCCGGGGAGCTTCAGCTCAGTAGGCGCAATGAACAGCAGCACGGGCGGCGATCTGACTGCGGCTTTGCAGAAGGCTCAGGCCGCGGATACCGGCCCGCGCTGGTTGTTTGTACCTGTCAGCGATTACCTCAATGCGAAGGATGTGCAGGCGGCGACGCGGGTCGGCAACTATCCGGCCATCGCGCATTTCGGCGTGGGCGGCGATACCATCGGGCAGATGCTGGGTATTGATCGTGGCGAATTCGCCAAAATCGCGTATTGGCGCAGTGATTTTGCAGACCAGCCCCTGGGTACGCTGATGAATGCACTGGCGATGACGCCCGACGGCATCCTCGTATCAGAAAACGCGATGAAGGATCATGTCATGCGCGTCGGCGATACGCTGCAGGTCAAGGTGCAGTTTCCGTCGGTCGATGTGGATATGAACTTCCGCATCGTGGGCACCTTCAAGCTGTGGCCGACCTGGTTCCCTAATGTCAAAGACCAGGGCACACTGCTCATTGCGAATCTGGATTACCTGTTCGAAAACTCCGGGGGCGAGTCGTCGTATGATGTCTGGATCCGGGTCAAACCCGGGCACAATACCGCAGCGGTGATCCCCGAGATACGCTCTATTGACGGCAGCCCGTGGAGCGGCACGGATGTCAATTCCATCATCCAGAGTGAACAGACACGACCTGCGCGACAGGGCCTGTTCGGCATGTTGTCCATCGGCTTTCTGGCTGCGGCGCTTCTAACGGTGCTTGGGTTTCTGTTGTACGCCATCTTCTCGTTCCGCCGGCGCTATATTGAGCTGGGCATGCTGCGCGCCATTGGCCTGAGCGCGACTCAGATGGCCGTTTCGCTTGCCTGGGAGATCGCTTTGCTGCTGGGACTTGGCCTGTTGTGCGGCACTGCCCTGGGCGTGTTTGTCAGCCGGTTGTACATCCCATTCCTGCAGGAGAGCGCCAGTGACCCGACACATGCGCTGCCGTTCGTCATCCGGACCAACTGGAACGCGATCTACGATATCTACATCCTGTTCGGCGTGCTTTTCCTGGCAGCGGTCCCGATGCTGGTTCTGTTCCTGCGCCGCATCAGGATTTTCCAGGCAGTAAAACTGGGAGAAGGCGAGTGATTCCGGCAATGCCATGGCTGCCAATCATCAAAGAGTTCTGCAATGACTACACTGACCAGATTCGGTAGCCGGTCCCGCCAGCAGCGGTTGCGCGATGTGATTGCATCGATGAAGATCGATGCGGCGTTCGTTACCGACTACCGGGACATTTACTACTTCACCGGCGCGTTTGTGCAGCCGTGGCCTGCCTGCCTGATGATCGATCAGGCCGGGCATTCCTGGCTCATCGCACAGGAGAGTGCGCAGTCTCCAGCCGTCGACGACCTTATCACGTATCAACCTCACACGTTGTATACAAGCAACCCGGACAATCTGCGCATTCTGAACGGCCTGGTCGTCAAAATGGCCGGCTCCTATTCGCGTGCGCAGCGCCTTGGCTGGCAGGCCGAGTCCATGCCACACCTTCTGGCATCGACACTGCTGGCCGGACGTGAGCCCGATGCGTGGGCCGGGATGGACGATCAGATTGCGATGATGCAGACCCGTAAAGACCCCGATGAACTCGCGTTAATTCGCCGTAGCATTCGTGCAGACCTGGCCGCCTATTCGGCGGCACAGGCGGCTATCGTTGACGGCGCTAATGAACTGGAAGTGCTGGCCATTGCGCAACGGGCCGCGATGCTGGATGCCGGTGAGAATGTATATCACGGCGGCGACTATCGATGTGGCGAGATGGCCGGTGCGGCGCGTGACCGCATAATCGAAACGGGCGAGCTGTTCACCGTAGACGCTCAGACAGTCTATAGAGGATACTGGTGCGACCTGTCGCGTACCTACTGCGTGGGCGCACAGCCAACGGATCTGCAACAGTCCATCTTTGACCATATCGCCGCTATTCAACGCGGCCTGGTTGACCTTCTGAGGCCAGGTGTGCGAGGAACGGACATCTGGCGCATGCTCGACGAGAGAATACGTGAACACCCTGCACTGGCAGACGTGGGGCTGGTGCACCACGCCGGTCATGGCGTTGGACTGCGCGCGCAGGAGGCGCCAGACCTGAACCGCGATCGTGAAGGTATTCTGGAAGTGGGCAGCGTTGTGGCGGTTGAGCCGGGAGCCTATATTGCACCAGCGCGCCTGGGCGTGCGGCTGGAGAATATGTACCTGATCACCGAATCAGGCGCAGAGATCATGTCTGAATACCCGATGAATCTTATGCCTGACCGTATGAGTGTGTAGACGGGTTCTACTTTACTGCCAACTTGACAGGCAGAAGCACGTGGTCGGCTCCGTTTGATGCCAGGACGCGCCTGCCACTCGCAGCATCGTACAAGCCGATCTCAAGTGTTGCCGCGCCGTTGTATGTTAGCCCCTGGGTGTTAAAGCGTAGCTCGTGTGCGTCGACGATATACTCGCCGGCGACCCATCCGGTCGTCGGGCGCTGTCCCTGGGCGGGTTGCGAGTCATCCTGGGCGATAACGCGGCCGTCTTCATCCAGCAGGTGGGTGAAAACGGTGTAGCCGATATTCGGCGTGCTGCGGGCTTTCCAAAATAGCGTGATGGGAAATGCTGCATGGCTTGTGATCGATGTGTCGGATGCGTCAAAGCCCTCAAGCGTCGCGAAATTTCCGAGTGGGACATTCAACCGATCCGGTATTGGCGGCGCGCTGTACAGGTGGTCAGATGTAACGATTTCGCACGTCTGCAGCACCCGCGCGGCTCGATCTGATCCAACGAGTGAAAGTGTTGCGCGGCCGCCGGCTCGTGCCGGTATGTCGTACGCATACCAGCTTAATCGATATCCATAATCCGGCATCACCGGCATGGGGCGGCCAATATGCCAGCCTGAGCCTGCTAATTCAAGTGTTGCGGACGAGTTCGCAGCCGGCGGCGCTTTCCAGAGCGCAGTAACACGGAACTCCTGCCCGGGCTGTAGCTGACACCCGGTTATGATCGCGTCGGCAGGCAACGCGAGTGCAATGGTGGCATTCAGGGCGGTGAAGGAATACGCGGCAAGGGACCGTACATCCGGCACTGCGGGCAGTATCTGAATTGCGCTGATGGCCGCAGATTGGCCGACCGGTGCTCCGTCTCGGATGATATCGACGCCGCGAAGTGTATCCGCGGAATACAGGCTGATCGTAGCGGTATACCGACCCGCAGCGACAGCAGGCGGATACTGGATTGCATTAAAAGCGGTTCCGCTCTGTCCGCTTACCCAATACGGTGTCGGCCTCTGGCGGTCATCGCGCAAATCGGCATTGCTGCGTGCGAAGGTCCATCCGAGCGGATTGGTCAGTCCTGCCGCGACTCGATAGGATTCGCTGATTGGTCCTTGTGGTCGGTGCTCCAGTGTCCATTCACTGATCAGACAACTCTGTGTGCTTCCGGTAACGACCAGCGCGTTTTGCAGATCAAACGGTGCGAACGATATCTGTGTTGATAGCACTGGCACAGCGCGCACCGATGCAGGTTCGTCATAGGCCGTGGTGGTCAAACCGATCGCTGTAAAACTGGCCGAGGGGCGAGGTGAAGCCGCGCCTAACAGGCACGGGTAGACGCCGCGCAGATCCGCCGGTAACTGGTACCAGGTGAGTACCTCAACGTGTCTGGCGTGCAGGCTGTTCAGGCGTTCTACTATCGTTGTCCAAGGGCTGTTCAGGGGTATGTTTACAATCTGCGCGCGAATCCCCAGCTTCGAGGCGTAATATGCCAGCGTGGGTTCCCAGCCGTAAGGTACGATGATGGCATCTGCTGGCGCGAGTGACCGATACTGATTTGTGATGGCGCGGAAGTCATCGTGCTGATAGACCGGGTTGCCAGCTTGCAGTGTAAGCGCCCGTGCGCTGATCGTTACTGGCAGCGATAACGTCATCACCACCCAGGCTCCGCCGATATATTTCGCCAGACGTAGCCCCAGATGAGAGCGCATGTCATTGCCTGTGGGCGCAGGCCAGAGTCTATGCCGTATCGTGTCGAATCCGACCGCAGCCAAAATGAGAACGGCGGGTACTCCGGCGATCATATAACGCGGATGAAAGTCAATGCGCGCAGCATAGATGATTGCCAGTTCGAACAGCGTTACCAGAGCGGCTTGATCGACTCTGCCAAAATCATCGAAGAACTCATTCAACTTGCCAAGGACATTCGCGCCGCCGATCAACGCGGCGAGCGGATGAATCTCCGCCCGGACGAACTCGCTTTCTTCGACGCGCTCGCCGACAACCTCGTGCTCGTCACCAGCTGGAACGAGCACGTTCACTGCGCGCGCCCACTGTACTTCATGGCCCACCACATCGTGTTTCACCTCGGGCCCGTTGGGCGCGTACTCGCCAAGTTCG
>JAKALH010000068.1 GCA_021813225.1 Chloroflexota bacterium | reverse complement strand
GACATAGATGTGCAACTCATCTTGCTGGACATCCGCCTGCCGGACATCAGCGGCTTCGATGTATGCCGCCAGTTGCGCACCGAGGGCAAGCGCCAGCCCATCATTATGCTCACCGCCAGCGATGATGAAGTGGACAAGGTGCTGGGTCTTGAGCTTGGCGCGGACGATTATGTCGTCAAGCCGTACGGCCTGCGGGAAGTGGTCTCGCGCATCAGGGCCATGCTGCGGCGCGCCTATGGCGAACTCGCCGCAGGCAGCGACGCCGAGAAAATCATATTCGGCGATATTGTCATCGACGTTGGGCGGCTGCAGGTGCAACGCAGGGATCAGTCGATCAACCTGACGCCAACCGAATTCCGGCTGCTGCGCTATCTGGTCAACAACCCGGACCGGCCGATCAGTCGCAGTACTCTGATCGAGACCGTGTGGGGTTATGGAAGCGACATCGGCGACGACCGCACGATCGACGTGCACATCCGCCATCTGCGGGAGAAGATTGAGGATGACCCCACCAGCCCGCGCTGGCTGTTAACGGTTCGCGGCTTCGGCTATAAGTTCAAGCCCGATGTTGCGAAACCTTAACAAAACCACAACCCCCGCGCAAACATACCCGCCTATGATGGTTGCATGTTGACGCATGTCCATTTTTCGGAGGCAGTTCGAATATGAAGAAACGTGGTTTGATCATTGCCGGCGTCGCTGCAGGCGCTGCGCTGGTGCTGGGGCTGACCCTGCTCGCTGGGGTCAGCGTCGTGCAGGCAGCCGAGCGCGTCGGGCGCAATCTCATCGCCGAACGCGGCTTGAATTTCGGCTTTGGGCAGAATCAGGCGGCGACCGTAGAGAAGGGCGTCGTCGTCGTCATCGTCGATTCGGGCAGCCCCGCCGATACCGCGGGCGTCAAGCGCGGCGATATTCTTTTGAAGATCGACAACCAGGACGTCAACGCCCCGCGCGACCTGGCGACCTACCTGAGCGGCAAGAAGCCCGGCGACAAGGTCGTGTTGAGCCTGACGCACGGCGATACCGCCCGTACCCTCAACGCAACGCTTGGCGACAAAAACGGGCGGGCCTACCTGGGCATCACGCCGTTCGGCGGTTTCTTCGGGCGCGGCGGCTTATTCCCCGCACCCCGTGCAGTCATCAGCGAAACGCATGTGATGGTGACAGAAGTCATCACGGGCAGCCCGGCTGACACCGCAGGCATCAAGGCCGGCGACATCATACTGTCCGTTGACGGGAAGACATTCGGCCCGAACGCCACACTGTCAGGCATCATCACCAGCTATAAGCCCGGCGATAAGGTCACGCTGTCGGTGCAGCATGCCGGCGACGCCAACCCGACCGATGTATCGGTGACGCTGGGCGACAACCCCAGCAAGGCCGGGCAGGCGTACCTGGGCGTGCGGTACCTCATGAGCGGGCGCTTCGCCATTGGTATGGGCCGGAGGCGTGAAGAGCCATTGGAGAAACCCGAAACGTCGCCCGACGAGCCGCTGCCATTCGGCGGCTGGATGACGCAGACAGTCGCAGGCGCGATGGTATTCCAGGTGGCCGGCAACAGCCCTGCCAGCGCGGCAGGCCTGCAGCGCGGCGACCTGATCACCGCCATCGACGGCAGCACCGTGAAGGATGCTCAGGCGCTGGTCAACGCGATCGCTGCGCACAAACCGGGCGATAAAGTCACCCTGACGGTGCAGCGGATCGGCCAGGCGGCGACGAAGGACATCAGCGTCACGCTTGGCAACAAACCGAACAAGGCCGGCGCAGCCTGGCTGGGTGTTGAACTGGGCAACGCCTTCGGTATGCCGCGCGGGTTCAGCTTCGGCGGTTGGGGCGCGCCGCGCTTCAACTTCCCCGGACGGCCCGGCACGGGCAAGCAGACGCCGCAGCAGGGCGCTGGCAACACGCTGTAACTCCCAGTTATCCTTTGAACCTCCGGGCCAGCCCCGGAGGTTTCTTCTTTCAGGGCAGGGATGAAGCTTCGTTCGATCCGCTGGAGACTGGTAGCCAGTTACATGCTGCTGGCCCTGCTGACCGCGGGGCTGGTCGGCGCTCTGGCTATCTCGCTGGTGAAACGCTATACCGACCAGCAGGAGATCGACTACCTGACCTCCAACGCCAACGCGGCGGCGCGCCAGGCGCTGCCGTTGATGTGGCCTGCCGCCAACCTGTACCAGTTGCAGCAACTGGCACAAACGGCCGCGTTCCTCGGCAATGTGCGCGTGCGCATCCAGGATGAAGCGCACAACGTCATCGCGGACTCCGGCGCAAAGAACGGACCCGATACCTTCGTCATGGTGCTGCCGCCCGACGCAGGCAACGCCCCCGACAGCAACCCGTCGATGATGTCGATTCTGCTGGGTCACCGGCGCATCACGCGCGGGCAGGACCCGGCGCTGGGACAGTTGCCGCCCGGCACGCGCTACATGCTGGTGGAACGTGACGACGGCCCGTGGGGTCGGCGCTTCGTTTTCCAGGCGGTATCGAACACGCCGCCGTCTGCCGGCGCCGGCGGCGGTAATCTCGCCGCCGGCGACACCACCGCGCGCTCCAGTCGCACCATCATCGTGCCGGTGGGCGACGCCACGCGCACCATCGGCTACGTGACCCTGAGCGGCGCGCCCGACTTCGGCGCGGAAACCATCGCCGCCACCGCGCGGGCGATTCTGGTCGCGGCGCTGGCGGCCAGCCTGGTTGCGGGCATTGTGGCGCTGTTTGTCGGGCGCGGTTTGACGGCGCCGCTGAACAAGCTCGCGCTGACCGCCAGCCGCATGAGCGCCGGCGATTTGACGGTGCGCGCACACATCCACAGCAATGACGAGACCGGCCAACTGGCGCAGCAGTTCAACCAGATGGCGGAGCGCCTGCAGTCCAGCTTCGCCGAGATTGAGACGGAACGCGACACGCTGCGCCGTTTCATCACGGATGCGTCGCATGAGTTACGCACACCCATAACCGCGCTGAAGACCTTCAACGAGCTGCTGCGCAACGGCGCCGCCGACGACACGAATGTGCGCGGCGAATTTCTTACGGAGAGCCAGACGCAAATCGAGCGGCTGGAGTGGATCACACAGAATCTGCTCGACCTGTCTCGTCTGGATTCCGGTTTCGCCAACCTCGAAGTCGCAACACACGACGCGGGCGAGATGCTGCTGGCCGCAGCCGGCGCGTTCCGCCAGGGCGCACTGGATCGCGGGATTGCGCTCCATGTTCAGACGCCTGAGCCGCCGCTGGCCGTGCGCTGCGACCGCGCGCGTATGGAAATCGCATTGTCGAATCTGTTCGACAATGCGCTGAAATATACGCCGGCGGGCGGCCATATCAGCGTCGGCGCTGCCAGCGGCAATGCCGCCGGCACGGTCACGCTGTGGGTGGAGAACAGCGGCGCAGGGATCGACCCGGCCGACCTGCCGCATATCTTCGAGCGTTTCTACCGCGGCAAGGGCGACGGCGCGCACGGCAGCGGACTGGGGCTGGCGCTGGTGAAGAGTGTGGTTCAGGCGCACGGCGGTCACGTCGAAGTGCAGAACGACCCCGGACAGGGCTGCCGCTTCGTCATCGACCTGCCCGCCGCAGCGGGCTGATGCCGCCGCTCAGCCGGCCAGCGCCAGTGCGGCAGCAATGTCCTCGGCGATCATGCGGCGTTTCACTTTCTCGATGTAGAAGCTGGGGCCGGCCTGAAGATACGACGGGAAGGCGCGCGCATGCCCGAACTGGAATGTGCCGCCGCGCAGTTTGTAGGTGGAACCGGCCGGGATGACACGCGGCTGGCCGGCCCGCCGGGCGATGGCATTGATAGCCTTGATCGCCACGTCGCCCATCAACAGCAGCGCCTTCACCCCTGGGAACAGCGCCAGTTCCTGTTCCAGCAGCCGCGAGCATTCCACGATGGTGCTGTTCTGGATGCCGTACCCGGTCTTGCCGCACTTGACGGCGGTGGTCAGGTAGACGCCCATGCCGATGATGTCCTTCATCGACTTGACGGCAGCGCCGGCGTCGTGGAACGCCTGCACCGTCGTCTGCGCGAACAATGGGTCGCCCTTCGCGTAGTAATAATCTCGCGGGTCTGCCGGCGCCGCCTCCGATATCATGACGATGGACACGTTGTCCGGCTTGACGGCGACATCGGGGACGATATAGCCGGCATGGTTCACATCGGCGCATGGAAAAGCGATACAGCGAATGCATTGATTGGCGCGCATGGCGACCATCCTTTGCAGCTTCGGCGGCGAGACCTAATCGATGCCGTCCAGCATCAGCAGGGCGTCTTCCCAGTAGCCCGGCGTGCTGAACCATTGTTGCTTCGCCTGCGGGAACTGCGCGCCGGTCAGGTTGCCGGTCTCGTAAGTGCCGGCGTCCTGTTCCTCGCCTGTCTGCGGATTCACGAACGTCGCCTTGACCCGCCGGGTCTGCAGCCTGTCGAGGTGCAGACGCGCGTGGCGCTGGCCGCTGAGATAGACCATGGCCCAGTCGCCTTCCGGCGAACGCACGGCGGTGTTCAACGTGCGTTCGCTGCCGACGCCGCTGGCGAATATCCCCTGGTCGGAGATGCGTCGCCACCACTCGCGCGATGTGGCGATGCGGCGGAACACCGCCATATGCGCTGCGCCCGGTGTATCAAACGTCGACGCCCAACCCGGCTCCATGCGCCACATTTGATCCTGACCATAGGTGTGGAAGCCGCCCGCCATGAACGCCCACCAGGCCTGCCGCCGTACGATCAGCGGCGTGATCGGCCCCTGCGGGTATTCCGGCCCGTTCTCATAAGCGCCTTCCGCCAGGACGACCGGCTTGGCGGGTTGCAGCTGGGTGTCGTACGCCACCGCCGGGTACACCTTGGCCCATTCCGTCCAGGTTTGGATCATGTTGAAATCCAGCCAGTCGTCGTGGTGGAAGTATTGCGAAGAGTGTGTCCAGCCGCACGGGTGATAGGTAATCAGATGCGCGCCGCCGTCCCCGGCGCGCAAGCCATACGCCAGCGCGCGCCACACCGCTTCGTAGCCGGTCGGCACGCGGTCGCCGCCGTTCACCCAGACGATATTGGGCTGGTTGCGGTAGCGCTCGCCCAGCCAGCGGCCATAGGCGTGCGCATTCTCGACATTGAACGTCCTGACGTCGTTGACGTAGTAGCCCCATGTCGGCAGCATCGCCAGGAACAGGCCGTGCTCTGCGGCCACACAGGCCAGATGGTCGACGTGTTGAAAATATGCGTCGTTGGGCGTGGCAGGATTCTGGTTCAGCCAGGGCAGTTCGCCCGCGGCGTTCGGGCCGGGCGTGGCACCTTCAAAGCCGGTTCCGCCGCCCCACAACAGCACGCCCTGGATGACGGTGAATCCTTTATCCGCGCGGTTGCGCAGGTAGCGTTCCGCGTCTTCGCGCGCGTACTGCGCATACAGCGGCCAGGCCGTATCGCCCAGCCAGAAGAACGGCCGCCCCGCCGCGTCGACGAAATAGCGCCCGTTCGAACTGATCCGAAGGGGTCCCTGCGCCGCTTGTGTCATCGATGCACCTCTTCCTTTGCGTTCTCAACGCTGTTGCGCCAGCAGCAGCCCCAGAGTATCGCCGTGCCAGGCCAGTTGCCTGCCTTTACTTCACCGTAACGCCGGGAACATCGGCCAGCAATCCCCGCAGCGCGCGGATGGCCGTGCGCATGCCATCTTCGCCGCTCAAACCGCCATAAGGGCCGGACATCTTCAGGTGCGGTTCCAGCGTGAGGAACCCGCGGTAGTTGCGCGCCGCCAGTTCCCTGAGCAGGCCGGCGATGTCGCCGTCGCCCTGCCCCGCCGGCCGGATCGTGCCGTCCGCCAGCATGGCATCTTTGATATGTACATGTGTCGTGAACTCAGCCAGCAGCGGCCACGCCTCAACCATCGGACGCACTTTATCGACGACGAAATTGGCGGGATCGAAGGCGGCTGTCAACGCCGGCGAGTTCACTTTGACGAGAATATCGCGGCAGCGCGCGGGCAGGTCGCCGTAGATGGCGCGCTCGTTTTCGTGCACCAGCGCCATACCGGCGCGCTGAGCGCGTTCGGCCAGCAGCGCCATGCGTTCCAGCACCTCATGGCGGTATGTATCCGCTTCGCCTTTTGGAATATAAAACGAGAATACCCGGATGAGGCGGGTGCCCAGCGCCTGCCCGACGCGGATGGCACGGTCCAGTCGCTCCCATTCAAACTCGCGCGGCTGGCCGATATCGGACTTGCCGATGGGGCTGCCGATAGCCGAAAGCGCGCAGCCATGCGCGCGCAGACCGGCCGCCACGCGCCCCAGTTGGGCGGCGTCCAGGTCCAGCACATTGCGCCCCCAGGCGCCGCGCAGCTCCAGGTAGTGCACATCCTCGGAAACCAGCACACTCAACTGTTTGTCCAGATCGTCGTCGATCTCGTCGCCGAATGCGCTCAAGGTGAATTCAGCCATAACATGCCACTCCAGTAATTGTTAGTCGATGGAAATCCTGGTTGCCATCGCGATTAATCGCGGGTTGATTCGTCCCACATGCGCCGCATGTAGGCCAGCGCCGGCCCGGCCTGCGCGGCCAGGTCAGCCCACTGGCATTCTGCCGATATACGCCGGTCATAGTTGCACTCGCGTAGAACGCGCATGAAGCCAGCGTAATCGTAACCGCCTGCGCCCGGCTGGCGGCGGCCGCCATCTGCCACATGCACATGCGCAATCCAGTCCGCCCCTGCCCTGACCTGTTCGAGCGGTTCATGCTCGACCTCCAGGTGGTGCAGGTCTACCAGCAGGCGCAGACCGCGGTCAACGAGACGATCCTGCGCGATAAACGACTGTGCTTCCGCCACGCTGTTGACGGTGTTCGTCTCGCCGCGGTTCAGGTGTTCCAGCGCCAGCGTGATGCCGGCGACGCCGGCTTCATCGACTGCCAGTGCGACAGCAGCCGCCAACTGCGACAGCGCTTTGTCGCGCGGGTAGCCGTCGGGGATGCGCCGCGCGCCGCCGCTGCCCAGCACCGCCACCTGGCCGCCCAACCTCACCATGCGCCCGAAGGCGCGGTGCAGGTAGGACCGCAGCGCCGCCTGGTCGGCATCTGGCCCGACCAGCGGCAGTCTCGCAGGCACCAGCACGTTGAATGACTCTGCTCGCAAAGGCGCGCGTTCCAACGCCAGCAATGCCGGCTCAGCGGCGGCGTCCTCCTCGAACGGCTGCACGGACGACGCCGGCAGCTCACAGAAGTCGTAGCCTTCGCGCGCCAGTATCGCGATCTGCTCCGGCGTACTCACACAACAACCAAATCGCATGGTTTGACCTCACCAGATTCAACGGCGGCATGTCACTGCCGGCAATGCCTATAGCTTGCGACGGCCCGCAATCAGGTCCTGCAGCAGCGCCTTATATTCGGCGCGGTCCAGCGGCGCAGTCACGGCGCGTTCTGCGAAGCTGGACAGCGTGATAGCGTTAGCCAGTTCCAGAGACATGAGACCTTCGCGGCCATTGGTGCGCGGCTGGCGACCCTCGGCAATGGCGGCAACCAGGTCTTTATATACCGCCAGATGCCCGCCGGCATCGCCGGGCAGTGTCACGGTTTCGACGGACGATGCCGGCTGGCCGAACGGCTCGCGATTTGTGCGCAGATGCTCTTTCAGCGACGGTGTGAAGCGGTACTGTGTCAGTGTATCGCCTGTCAGTTCGATGGCGCCGCGGTCGCCGACAATCTGGATGCGGCCGGGCGCACCGGCCTCGCCCGTGCTGGACGTGATGTAGCCCGGCGCGCCATTGGGATACTCCAGCATGGCCTGGAAGGTATCTTCGCACTCGATCTGGTGATACAGCGTGCGAATCCACCCCCACACCTTTTTCGGTTCGCCGGCCAGGTGGCACAGCAGATCCAGCGTGTGCGGCGACTGGTTCAGCAGCACCGCGCTGCCTTCGCCGGCCCATGTTCCGCGCCAGGCGGACAGCTTGTAGTAGGCAAACGTGCGCAGCCAGGGTTCGACAACCAGCACACGCACGAGCGAGCCGATTTCGCCATTGTCCACGATGGATTTGGCGCGCTCGACCAGCGGGCGGAAGCGCTGCTGGAAGTTGACGGCCAGAATTTTGCCGGCGGCATCCGCGGCGGCGATCATACGGTCCGCTTCCGCGACCTCGATACTCATCGGCTTCTCCGTCAGCACGTGCGCGCCGGCGGCGAATCCGTCCACTGCAATCGGCGCATGAAACGGATGCGGCGTGCAGATGCTGACGACATCGGGCTTGATCTTCGCGAGCAGTTCACGGTGATCAGTGAAGAAAGGGCAGCCGGCTTCGGCGGCGCGCGGCGCACCGGTTGCGGCGTTGATATCGCACATGGCGGCGATGGCGGCATCGGGTATCTGCTTCAGCGCGCGGATGTGCGAGGGGGCGATGATGCCGCCGCAGCCGATAATGGCAAATCGCAGGCCTGGGAACTCAGATGGCATGACATCTCCTTGACAAGTCGATTTAGGGTGATTGTAGTCTCAAGTTGAAATGCGCCACGAATCCTATTGATACGTACGGGGCGACCTGCGTGTCGCCCCCTCTTTCATCGGGCAGGCACGCAGGCCTGCCCCTACATCCTGGCAAGATGAGCAGGCGCGCCGGCTATACGTACGGGGCGACCGGCGTGTCGCCCCACTTCCATCGGGCAGGCACGCAGGCCTGCCCCTACGTCCTGGCGAGATGAGCGCGCAGGCCTCTTCGTATGCCGGCTGCGGAGTCGATTACGCCGCGAGCCTAACCACGGTATCGATCGGATCGCGCTGGTAGTAGGGGATGGTCAGGAGCAGAATGTCATCCTGCCAGGCCAGCTTGACGGGCGAGCCATCACGCAACAGCGTTGCCTGTTGCAGGTGGCGCGGCGCCCCTTTCAGTTTGACGACATCGCTGGCGTAGTTCAGGACGTGCGCGTACTGGACGCCGTCTCGGCACGTGCTCACCACATCGGTGGTGGCCGGTAACGCGCCGGCGCGCGTGCCATATACCGACTCGCCATACAGGCGCAGCCAGCCGCCCATCTCGCGCAGGCGCATGGTATGCTGAGGCAGAATCTCGCCCAGCGCCGTCGGCCCGACATTGAGCAGGTAGTTGGAGCCGGCGGATGCGGCGCGCACCAGGGTGTGAACCAGATGCGCCGTCGACTTGTGGTTCTCGTCGCCGGCCGCCACGCCCCAGTGGTCGTTGATCGTCATGCACGTCTCCAGCGGCAGGTCGAAGATTTTCTCCGCGTTGAAGCCGGCAGTGTTGTGGCCGGGCAGGTCCTGCTCAAAGCCCTGCACATCTTCGCCGACAATCGGTTCGGCGTGACGGTTGTTCAACACGACGGCGTCGGGCTGCAGCGTGTGAATCATGTCGTACAACTTCTCGTATTCGAACGGGCCGCCCGCCAGGAAGTGGGCATTCTCTTCGTTGAGCGCATGTGCCGGCCAGTCGCCGTCGAACCAGATGCAGGCGATATCGCCGAAATGCGTGCACAATTCGCGCACCTGGCCGTGCAGGAAGGCAATGTAATCCGACCAGGCCAGCCCGCTCTCCTTGCGGAAGCGATAGGCCGGGTGATGCCAGTCCAGCAGCGAACTGTAGAAGCCCAGCTTGACATCCCTGCGCCGCGCGCAGGCATCGGCCAGCTCGCGCAGGGGGTCGCGCTTGAACGGGGTGTTGGTCACCTTGTACTCGCTCAGCGCAGTGTTGTACATGCTGAAGCCGTCGTGGTGGCGGCTGGTGATCACCATGTACTTCTGGCCGGCGTCGGCGGCAATGCTCACCCACTCATCGGCATTGAACTTGATCGGGTTGAACTGCTGCACCAGTTTCTCGTACTCCGGCACCGCGATTTTCTCCGTGTGCATGACCCACTCGCCGTGAGCGATGAGCGAGTACAGACCCCAGTGGATAAACATGCCGAAGCGGATATCCTGAAACCACTTCAGACCTTTTGCGGACGCGGTTTTTGCTGTCATCTCATTCACCTCATACGTCTCCAGGAATGCGGAATTGCGGCGAACAAATGGCTACCCCGTCATGCCCGCGCAGGCGGGCAGCCAGGGACGCGCCGCACCGCGGCGGCTCGACGTAACCCTGGATTCCCCGCCTTCGCGGGGAATGACGGACAGGAGCATCGATACACCGTCATGCCCGCGCAGGCGGGCAGCCAGGGACGCGCCGCACCGCGGCGGCTCGATGTAAC
>JAKALH010000067.1 GCA_021813225.1 Chloroflexota bacterium | reverse complement strand
TCGAGAGGTCCATGGTTAACCAGCCAGCAAACTAGTTTTGAGTTTCAGGAACGGGTGTATTGTCGGCCAGTGCAGTAGATTCCGCAACAGGCGGCAGGTCAGCCTCACTGTCGGACGCCGCGGCAGATTGCGGTTCCGCCGGCGCAGCGGGCGTCGCATTGTCATTGGCCGGGGGCAATGCGTCCTCGACAGGCGGCATGGTCTCCTGTATCAGCTCTTTCCAGCGGGTATCCATGGCGTCATCAGCGACGCCGTAAAAAATGTGCGCCTTGCCGGCGCTGTCGCGCAGGGCGATGTCGTAGCGCACCTTGCCGGCGCGCTGCGACCGGCTGAGGATGAAGCGGTCATTGCGCCAGGGTATCTGTGAGATGTCGTAGACCTCGGCGCCATGCTGTGTGATGGCGTATAGCCACAGGTCGCGCGCGCTCTTGTGCGTCACATTGCGCACGATGCTCTTGTTGCGCAGGTCGCGTACCGTGAAGTAACGTGTGCCTTCGCGCTCTTCCATGCTGAGGATTTCGACACCGGATCGCGGAGACCCTTCCACCTGCGGTTCTGGCGCGGACAACTGTGGAACCTTGGCGCTGTCTGTCGGCGTCTCCGGCCTGGCAACCTCAGCGCCATTCTGCGGCTTGCCCTGGTTGCCGGCCTGCTGGCGCTGTTGCGGTCTGGGTTGCGGTTCGCCGCGAGACTGTTGCTGGCCCTTTGATGTGCGCTGCTGCTGACCTTGCCCGCTGCCGCGCTGGCCCTGCGCCTGCTGGCGGTGCTGTTGTGCCTGGCCGCCCTGCGGCTGCTGGTGGCGCTGCCCGTGCTGAGCAGGCCTGGTTTCTGGCGCGGCTTTCGTCGTCTGCTGAGTCTGTTCGATCTCGATGGATCGGCGCACCAGGGCGAACAGCTCATCGCGCGTCGCCGCGTGGGTTTCGCCTTCGCCGCGCACGAATATCTGTGCGCCGTCTACGGTGTAGGGGGGATTGTTTCCGGACGGGGCGGCGATACGAACGATAACGGCATCATCGCTCCGCTGCAGGTCGACTGTAACCGGCAGTGCCGGTGCGATGCGGTTCTGCGCGGCATCGGCCAGCTCCGCGGCAACGGCATCAGCATTGCTGACGCCCTCGGCGCGTTTATCCAGCCCGGCCTGGCAGCCGATATAGACATATCCGCCGCCCGCGTTCGCCAGCGCCGCGATATCGTTCAGCACCGCGGCATACTTATCGCCGCGCTTCGGCAACTGCGGATGGAAGCTCTGCATAGCGTCATTGCCTTTTTCGCGCGCTTCCACCATCATGTCGCTGGCGACTTCCAGCACGCCGTCGGCCGGACGTATGCGATCGAAGTCCTTGCTCTGGAACAGGTCGCGCAGCGCATTGAAGCTCAATTCAGGCAACAGCACCTCGGTCACCCGGTCGCCAAGGCCCAGGCGCTTGGCGTCTGTGGGCGAAGCAGTCAGCCGATGCGAGTCGCTGCTCTGGATGATGTGCATGCGGCGCGCGTATTCCGGCTTGTAGCCGTTGAACCAGTTGGCCATCGAGCGGCGACCTTTAGCCAGGTCGGTCAATTCGATGGCCGACAGGTTGGGGTCCTGCGTGTATGCAATGCGGGTCTGCCCGCCGATATTCATGCCGCGCATGAACACCCCGCTCGACGAGTTCGCATGCGGGGCGATGGCAATACCTCCGGCTTCGGCGATCAGGCGGTAGGCGGTCAGCACGTCGCTTGTCGCGCCGGCCTCGGTCAACCCCTGTTCAACGACATGCGACGGCACACGCAATTGCATCAGGATGAAGTCGATGTCGCGCAGCGGCTTCTCCGGCGGGAACAGTCCCAGAATGTGGAAGCCAAAGGTGGCGGTGACTTCGAATCCCGGCAGCACGAGAATCTTCTCCAGCAGGCGGCGATACTCGTTCAGCCGGCCCGATTCGTCGGCGCGGATGCGCCCCAGCCGCTCCAGCAGTTCGAGATCGGCAATCTCGCGCTGCATGTTGCGATAGCCGTTGGCCGTGTTGTGGTCGGTGAATGCGATGATATCGAGGCCGCGCCGTTCGGCTTGCTTGAGGATATCCAGATAACGAATCTCCGGCTGCTCATAGTCGCGCGAGGCCGGACTATGCATGTGCAGGTCCATGCGCCGCCACTGTCCGTTCGTGGCAGGCGGCTGCGCCGGGCCTTCGGCAGGCGATGGCGCAGGGCTGCGTGCGGCAGCGCCTTTTTTGGCCGTCCTGGAAGTTCGTCCAGTCGAACGGGTGCTGCTGCTGGCGGTGGATTTTCTGGCTGATGTCGTCTTGCGGGCGGGTTTATTGGAACTATTCGCGGACGCAGGTTTCGACTCGTCCGCTGTTTCCTTTGTTGTCTTCCTAGGCATGTAGTTCGGTTTATGTCACGAAAACGTGTTGTCAATGCTCGAACAAGCCGCAGGCGGGAAAAAGAGCATATAGATGCTCACCTCAGCAATCCCCAAAAATCATAGCGACGGGGAAACCACAACTTGTCCGAATAATCAAATATAACAATAAGCGACGAAATACTCGCTATACGTTCGCAATTATACACGAGTGCCGGCACCAAACTGTGAAACAGCCGATCCCTCGAACAGCCGGTCGTCCGATGTGCCACTTGGCTGTATAAATGTCAATATCGTACACTATCCGGTATTGGCATGGTAAGCGGCATGGTTCGCGCAATCATCGAAGGAGTCCTATGCTCGACGTAATCGATTGCATCAAACAACGACGCAGTATCCGCTCGTTCCTGCCGGCGGCAGTGCCGCGCACGCTGATAGAGAAAGTGCTGCAGGCTGCCGTCTATGCGCCCAGCGCCGGCAACTGGCAACCCTGGCATTTTGTCGTCGTCGAAAATTCCGGGCAACGGCGCGCGCTCGCGAAGGCGGCAGCCGACCAGGACTTTATCGCCGAGGCTCCGGTTGTGATCGTCGTCTGCGCCGAGCCTGCCCGCGGTGAGCAGACCTATGGCGACCGCGCCCGCGAACTGTATTGTCTGCAGGATACTGCCGCGGCTATTCAGAACCTGTTGCTGGCTGCGCACGCCAGCGAGTTGGGCACCTGCTGGGTGGGAGACTTCGACGAAGGGGCAATCGCGAAACTCCTGCAGATTGGCGAACCGTATCGGCCTGTCGCAGTCATACCGCTGGGGTATCCTGGTGAAACGCCGAACGCCCGCTGGCGCCGCCCGCTCAGCGAGGTCGTCGAATACCGCGAATGAAGGAGCCGGCATGACGATGACTTCGAAAGAGCGCGTCTGGACATCTCTGGTTTAAGTTCGGTGTTGCTTTGTTATTAAGGAGCAGGTATATGTCGTCACGATTATCAGGAGTACGCCACTGTGCGATGGAGTGGAGTTATACGTCGGCGCTGCCATACGGCGACCCAATCCGCGATGTGGAGCTGGATGTCCTGTTGACCGACCCGACCGGTGTGCAATGGCGCGTTCCTGCATTCTGGGGCGGTGGCGACGAGTGGCGCGTGCGTTTTGCGCCGCGCCTGACGGGCGCGTACCGGTTTGTGACCGAATGCACAGACACAACCAATAGCGGCCTGCACGGGCAGACCGGCATTCTCGAAGTCAGACCCTATGAGGGCGATAATCCGCTGTTGAAACATGGCTCGTTAAGGGTAAGCCCGGACCGGCGCACGTTGCAGCACCTGGATGGCACGCCGTTCTTCTGGCTTGGCGATACCTGGTGGATGGGACTGTGCCAGCGCCTGAGCTGGCCGGATGACTTTCAGTTGCTCGCGGCAGACCGTCGGGCGAAGGGCTTCAGCGTCGTTCAGATTGTGGCCGGGCCGTATCCCGATATGCCGGCGTTTGATCCGCGCGGCGCTAACGAAGCCGGGCATCCGTGGACGGAGAACTTCGCCTCGGTCAATCCTGCCTACTTCGATATGGCCGACTTGCGCATCCGCTGGCTGGTGCGCAGCGGGCTGGTGCCGTGTATCGTGGCCTGCTGGGGCTACTACCTGCCGATGATGGGGCTGGACAAGATCAGGCAACACTGGCGTTATCTGGTCGCACGGTACGGGGCGTATCCGGCAGTCTGGTGCCTGGCCGGCGAAGGCGTCATGCCCTATTACCTGTCCGCCAACCGTGAAGCGGAAGTCGCCGTACAGCGGCACGGCTGGAGCGAAGCGGCTCGCTATGTGCGCCGGATTGACCCGTATCATCACCCCGTCACCATCCACCCGACCGATGCTTCGCGCAACCAGGTCGACGATCCGGCGCTGGTTGACTTCGAGATGCTGCAGACCGGCCACGGCGGGTACGGCAGCCTGGCCGACACCGTGAACGACGTGCGTGCGGCAGTGCGCCGGAAACCGGCGATGCCCGCGCTGGTCGGCGAAGTGAACTACGAGGGTATCCTGGAAGGCAGCCGCGAAGAGATACAGCGTATCTGTCTCTGGGCCAGTATGCTGTCCGGTGCCGCTGGACATACCTACGGTGCTAATGGCCTCTGGCAGGTGAATACCCGCGAGCATCCCTATGGCCCTTCTCCGCATGGCGCGTCGTGGGGAAATACGCCCTGGACGGATGCCTACCGGCTGCCGGGGTCAACGCAGTTGGGTATCGCTAAAAAGCTGTTCGAACGCTATGAGTGGTGGCGTTTCGAACCGCATCAGGACTGGGTCGAACCCAGCGCAGATAATGTCAATATCCTGGCGCCGTACTGCGCCGGCATCCCCGGCATTGTGCGCTTCTACTACTTCCCCACGCCCATTGCGCCGTGGACGCCCATCCAACTGGCACCCGGGTTGGAACCAGATATTGACTATATCGCGTACTTCTTTGATCCAAAGACGGGTGATGAGCACGCCGTGGGGCGAGTGAACTCGTTGGCAGACGGCACCTGGCGCGTCCCGGCACCGCCGGTCATTCAGGATTGGGTGCTTGTGCTGGAACGCGCATGATGATAACTCGACCGCAGCCGGGCCATTGCAGACGTAGGGGCAGGCCTGCGTGCCTGCCCGACTTATGGGGGCCATTGCAGGCGTAGGGGCAGGCCTGCGTGCCTGCCCGACTTACGCGAGGCCGACACTACAGGGGCCGACACATAGGTCGGCCCGTACGTGTGGGCTGCCTGCCCCTACGCAGGGCCGACACGCAGGCCGAAGGGCCCGTACGTGAAGTTGCGGGCGACTTGCATAGATGCGGATCTGCCGCTATCCCGGCTTCGCGCGCAGTTTATACGCGCCGCTGATGGCGAACCAGCGGATGCGCAGCAATTCGGCGAAGGCGTTCAGGCTGTCCTGCATCGGCCTGATCTTGGACTCATCGTGGTGCATCCACACCAGAGGTACCTCGGCGATCCTGTACCCCAGTCTGCGCGCCACGTACAGCATCTCGACATCCGACGCCGCGGCGACGCTGGCCGTCGTCAGCGACTCGGCAGGCGTGTTGTACAGCAAGGTGTGTTGAAGGATGTGCTGCGCCACTGCGGTACGGTAGGCTTTGAATCCGCACTGTGTGTCGCGGAACCCGCTGACCACGACTACGCTCACCAGGACGCGCCATGCCGCGCTCATCAGCAGGCGATACCACGGCGCGCCGGGGCGTCCGTCGCGCGAGCCAATGGCGACATCATAGCCGGACTTGAGGGCGTCGACCAGTTTCAGGAACTCTTCCGGCGGCGTGGACAGGTCGGCGTCCGCATGCAGCGCATACAGGCCGCGCGCCTGCATCAGCCCGGTGCGGACGGTATAGGCTTTGCCGCTGTGCGGGTTTTCGATGAGGCGCAGGCTGGCATTGTCTCGCATGACGCCGCGCACAATCTCGCGTGTGTTATCCTTGCTGCCGTCGTCGACGATGATCAATTCGCAGTTGATCCCTGTTGCGCGGATGAAGCGGTTGAGCCGATCGAGCGTGCTGGGCAGCCGCTTTTCCTCGTTGTAAGCCGGGACAATAATAGACAGCGTAAGCTGCTGGCTTTCCGGTTCGTTATAGTTCATAGATGATACAGGCACGCTATTCGTGTATATCCTCTTACGTGTTGCAGCCATTCTAGTCTAGTGTAAGACAGGTGACCCTGGCGCATCGTCGCCGCCGGAGCTGCGGTTCAGACGAATAACAATGAACATACCGCTGAGAAGATACTGGGATTTGCTCTCGGAACATATCCGACCGCAGAAAGGCCGGTTCGTGTTTCTCACGATCCTGCTGCTCGGCAGCATCGGCCTGCAGGTGGTGAACCCGCAAATCATGAAGTATTTCATCGACGCGGCCACGGGCGGCGCTGCGGCGCAGAACCTGATCTGGGCGGCGCTGGCGTTTATTTCGCTGGCGGTCCTGCAGCAGGGTATCGGCGTCAGCGCCACTTACCTGGGCGAAACCGTGGCCTGGAACGCCACGAACGCCCTGCGCGCCGACCTGGCGCAGCACTGCCTGAATCTGGACATGAGTTTCCACAACGACCGCAGCCCCGGCGAGTTGATCGAACGCATCGACGGCGACATCGTGGAACTCTCCAACTTCTTCTCGCAACTGGTCATTCGCGTCATCGGAAACATCGTCCTGCTGTTCGGCGTCCTGGTCGCACTGGCGCTGCAGGACCTGGTTGTCGGCCTGGTCTTTGCCGTCTTCTCGTTGATCGCATTGTTTATACTGAATCGGGTGCGCGGTATTGCCATCCCGCATGCTAAAGCCCTGCGCGCCGCCATCGCGGACCTGACGGGTTTCCTGGAAGAGCGCCTGGCCGGCACCGAGGATATCCGCTCCAGTGGCGCGGTCGACTTCATCATGAACGGCTTGTACCAGTTGCAGCGGCGCATCCTCGGGCATCAACGCAAGGCCTGGACGATGAACATGCTGGTTGGCTTTACGGGCAATGCCTTGCTTCTGGTGGGCAACGTGATAGCCATCGTGTCTGGTTATCTGCTGTACACCGGCGGTGCCATCACGATCGGGACGGTCTACCTGTTCATCTACTACATCAACCTGCTCAGCCGGCCCATCCGCGAACTGACTCAGCAGACGGAGAACCTGCAGAATATCGGCGCTGTCACCGAACGCCTGGCCGACTTGCGCCGAATCGAGACCCACACCGTGGACGGCGAAGGCGCTCCCATCAAGAGCGGGCCGCACGCCCTGTCCTTTGACGGCGTCACTTTCGGCTACCGCCCCGAAGAGCCGGTGCTGCGCCAGATCAGCTTTGAATTGCAGCCGGGCAACGTGCTGGGCCTGCTGGGGCGCACTGGCAGCGGGAAGACCTCGCTGGCGCGCCTGATCTTCCGCCTGTACGACCCGACTGAAGGGAAGATCCGGCTCGCCGGCGTGGATATCCGCCGGGCGAAGCTGAAGCAACTGCGTCAGAGCGTGGCGCTGGTTACGCAGGATGTGCAACTGTTCCAGGCCAGCGTGCGCGACAACCTGACTTTCTTCAACGACAGCATCCCCGATGAACGTATCCTGCAGGTCATCGACGAACTGGAACTGTCCGACTGGTACCGTGCCCTGCCGAATGGCCTGGATACGCGGCTGGAGACGGGCGGCCGCAGCCTGTCGGCTGGCGAGGGGCAACTGCTGGCGATGGCGCGTGTCTTCCTGCGCAATCCCGGGCTGGTCATCCTCGACGAAGCATCGTCGCGGCTCGATCCCGCCACCGAACAGCGCATCGAACGCGCCATCGACAAGCTGCTGCGCGGGCGCACCGCGCTCATCATTGCCCACCGCCTGGGCACCGTCGAACGCGCCGACAGCATCATGATTCTCGAAGAAGGCCGCGTCATTGAAAGCGGGCCGCGCCTGCTGCTGGCCGGTGATCCCGCATCGCGTTTTGCCAGGCTGTTGAGCACCGGCCTGGAAGGGGTGCTGGCATGAGCACGGATGACAGTGTGCGCCCGGGCGCAACCGGCAAACGCCTGCCGGCCTGGTATGTGATTCTAAAGATGGTGCAGTACCGCCCCAGGTTGTGGTTGTTGAACCTGAGCGCCATGCTGTTTCTCACCGTGTGCTGGCAGTTGCCGGGCATCGTCATGCGCGAGTTCTTCAACATCCTGACCGGCAACGAGCAGGCCGGCCTGAACGTCTGGTCGATCGTGGCGCTGCTGCTGGCGTTTGAGCTGGGGCGCGACGCCGGCATCACGGGACTGATCCGTTCGAATGTGCCGTTCTTCGTGCATACTATGACCTTGCTGCGCAAGAATCTGCTGAAGTACATTCTGCGGCGGCCGGGCGCCAAGGCGCTGCCTGATTCCCCCGGCGAGGCGACCAGCCGCTTCGGCGGCGATGTGTTCGAGATACCGCTCTTTGCGCTGTGGCTGAATGATATACAGGGCAGCCTGTTCTTCGGCATCGTCGCCATCATCATCATGTTGAGCATCAGCCCCACAATCGGCGTGATTGCCGTCATCCCGTTTATCTTCGTCGGTTTCATAGCGGCAGCGGCTACGAACAAAATCGAGCAGTATCGCCGGGCCAGCCGCCGGGCGGCCGGTATCGTGGTCGGTTTCATCGGGGAGTTCTTCGGCGCGGCGCAGGCTGTCAAAGTCGCCACCGCCGAAGAAGGCGTGATCCGCCACTTTCGCCGGCTCAATGACGACCGCCGCAAGGTCGCCCTGCGCGACCGGTTGTTCAATGAGTTGCTGAACTCCATCTTCCGCAACGGGGTCAACCTGGGCACCGGCATTATCCTGCTGCTGGCCGGGCAGGCCATGCAGCGGGGCACGTTCACGGTCGGCGACTTCGCGCTGTTCGTGTTCTTCCTGGACGGCATCAGCGAGATGACGACCTTCACCGGCCTGCTGGTGGCGCGCTACAAGCAGATCGGCGTCTCCATCGAGCGCATGATGCGCCTGATGGAAGGCGCGCCGGATAAAGCCCTGGTGGAGTTCAGCCCGGTGCACCTGGACGGCACGCTGCCGCCTATTCGCTATCCGGTCAAGACGGCGGGCGACGAATTGCAATCTGTGGAAGCAGTCGGTTTGACGTATCACTATCCCGGCACCGACCATGGCATACAGAACATCAACCTGCGACTGGAGCGCGGTTCGTTGACCGTCGTCACGGGCCGCGTTGGCTCCGGCAAGACGACGCTGTTGCGCACGCTGCTTGGACTGCTGCCCCGTGATGGGGGCGACATCTACTGGAACGGCCGCATCGTCGCCGACCCCGGCGCATTCTTCGTGCCGCCTCGCAGCGCCTATACGGCGCAGGTGCCGCGCCTGTTCAGCAATTCGCTGCGCGATAACCTGCTGATGGGCCTGGAGAAAGACGACGCCGATATCCAGCGCGCCATCCGCCTGGCGGTGATGGAACAGGACCTGACTCAACTGGAGAACGGCCTGGAGACGATGGTCGGGCCGAAAGGGGTGAAGCTGTCGGGCGGGCAGATACAACGCACGGCTGCGGCGCGCATGTTCGTGCGCGAGCCGGAGCTGCTGGTGTTCGACGACCTTTCCAGTGCGCTCGACGTGGAAACCGAGCGCACGCTGTGGGAAAGGGTGCTGGATGCCGGTTCCGCAGGCAGAGAACACGGCGGCAGGCCGTTCACCTGCCTGGTCGTATCTCATCGCAAGGCCGCCTTGCGGCGGGCGGATCACATCATCGTTTTGAAGGATGGCCGCGTGGAAGCCGAGGGCAGGCTGGACGATCTTCTGTTGACCTGCGAGGAGATGCAGCGGCTTTACCACGGCGAGACGGCCGCAGAACGCGAAGAAAGTACTGATTTGATGATACGGACATGCATACCATGACACAGAGACTCAACATATCCTCAGGCGCTCCCTGGGAAAGTGTCGTCGGCTACTCGCGCGCCGTCAGAATTGGCAATCTGGTGGAAGTCGCCGGAACGGCCGCTGTGGATGAGCGGGGCAACGTCGTCGGCGCTGGCGATGCATACGAGCAGACGCGCTATGCACTGACGAAGATCGAGCAGGCGTTGCGGCAGGCCGGTGCGTCAATGCAGGATGTGATTCGCACGCGCCTGTATGTGACCAACATATCGCGCTGGCAGGATATCGGACGCGCCCACGGCGAATTCTTCCGCGATATTCAGCCGGCGGCGACGATGGTCGAGGTGCGCAGCCTGATCGCGCCGGACCTGCTGGTTGAGATCGAGGCGACGGCGATAGTCCGTGATTGACAGCGCGTGAAGGCAACCGCCGGACCTGCAGGGTGAGAGGACGCACGGAAATTCGCCGTAAAAGATGAATCAATAGCAACCATGGAAGAGACTGTTGCGTCGGCAGGCG
>JAKALH010000066.1 GCA_021813225.1 Chloroflexota bacterium | reverse complement strand
CCAGCTTGTGAATGTGTGCTATAAATAAATCAAGTCTGACTCAATGTCAGTGAGTGAATCCGCTTGTCCATCGTTTTGTCGACAGCAGGAGGGCACATTGGCAGGAGTGTAAGCCGACCGTCATTTCCGGCAGCGCCGGGAGCGGCCGGCTTCGTGTTTTTTCACGGGCGATACGTCCGTTGGAGGGCACCATGGAGAAATGTCTGGACCGGCTGAAGCAGTACCTGCACGATCATGGCGTGGCCTGTCAGACGGGTCACCACCGCGAGGTCTTCACCATGCAGGAGGTGGCCGCTGAAATCGGCGAGAAAGGCCGTTATGTCGCAAAGGTCTTCATCGCCAGCGCCGACGGCAATCCGCTGATGCTGGTGCTGGCCGCCCCCGACCATGTGGAATATGAGCGGGTGCGGCTGTTCCTGGGCGTGGAGCATGTGGAGCGCGCCCACGAGGAACAGCTCAGCACGCTGTTCCCGGATTGCGAAGTCGGCGCCATGCCGCCGTTCGGCAACCTGTATGGGGTGCCGGTCTGCCTGGATCGCGCACTGGCCGAGATGTCGCACATCACCTTCCAGGCTGGCTCGCACCGCGAAACGATGACCATACCCACCGACGATTACATCCGCATCGTCAAACCGAAGATCACCCGCTTCGCCATCTCGATGGAACCGGCCGAACCTGCCGAGAAGGCCATGTAAGGTCCGGCCGGCGCGTCGAGGCGCCTGCAGGCCACACGGATCGCGCAGACCCGTGTGGCCTCGGGCAGGTGCGTCTACAATAACCGGTGCAGTAAATCCCAATCGGGCACTGGCTATGAACGAGACAGACCGGCGCACCGCCGAAGGCATCCTGTATACAGACGAGTACCAGTTGACCATGGCTCAACTGTACTTCCGCGCGGGCCTGCACGTGCGCCCGGCGCAGTTCGACCACTTCTTCCGCACCTATCCCGCCTATGACGGTCACCAGGCGGGCTTCTGCGTGAACGCCGGCATGGGCTGGCTGCTGGACTGGATGCACGGCGCGGCCTTCCGCCCGGAGGACATTGACTGCCTGCGCAGCACGCGCAACCGCGCCGGGCAGCCGGTGTTCGGCGATGATTTCCTGGCCTGGCTGGCCGGCAACTCGCCCGGCTTTTTCGATTCACTCACCATCCGCGCCGTGCCCGAGGGGCGCGTGGTGCATCCCAACACACCGTTGACGGTGGTGGAAGGTCCGCTGGCCGTGGCGCAGATCCTGGAGACCTCGCTGCTCAGCCATCTGAATTACCAGACCCTGGTGGCGACCAAGGCGGCGCGCATCAAGGACAGCGCGCGCGGCCGCGTGGTGATGGAGTTCGGCCTGCGGCGCGGGCAGGAGAAAGGCGCCAACGCCGGCGCGCGCGCCGCGCTGATCGGCGGCGTGGATTTCACGTCCAACGTGGGCATCTCGCACGTGCTGGGTTTCCCGCCCAAGGGCACGCACGCGCACAGCATGGTGCAGGTGTTCATGTCGCTGGGCATGAGCGAACTGGCGGCCTTCCGCGCCTTCGCCGATGTCTACCCCGACGACTGCCTGCTGCTGGTCGACACCATCGACACCCTGCACAGCGGCATCCCGAATGCGATCACGGTATTCGAGGAACTGCGCCGCAAGGGGCACCAGCCGTCCGGCATCCGCATGGACTCCGGCGACCTGGCCTACCTGAGCATCCAGGCGGCCCGCATGCTGAACGACGCCGGCTTCCCCGATGCGTCCATCGTCCTGTCGAACGACCTGGACGAGCTGGTCATCTGGCAGATCATCACACAGATCAGCGAGGAGGCCGCGCGCTACGGAGTGGACGCCGACCACCTGATCAACCGGCTGGTCTACGGCGTGGGCACACGCCTGATTACCTCGTGGGGCGAACCGGCGCTGGGCGGCGTGTACAAGCTGGTGGCGGTGCAGGACGGCGGGAAGTGGGTGCCCGCCATCAAGATATCCGAGTCGGCGGAGAAGACGCCCAACCCCGGCAACAAGCGGCTGTGGCGACTGTACGACCGGCGCTGTAAGGCAACCGCCGACCTGATCAGCCTGGACGACGAGGACCCGCGCGAGGCGGCGCGTATCACGCTGCGGCATCCCACCGACCACGCCAGGTACCGCGCGCTGGAGAGGGCCGACCTGTGCGAGATCGAGCCGCTGCTGGTGGAGGTGTTCCGGGAAGGCCGCGCCAGCGAGCCGGCGCCAATCGACGAGATGCGCGCGCGCCGCAAGGCGGATGTGGAGCGCCTGGACGCCGGCGTGAAGCGCCTGGTCAATCCGCACATCTACCATGTGTCGCTGACGCAGAACCTGTGGGACCTGAAGCAGAAGCTGATCGAGTCCGCGATGCAGCGCAGCCACTGAGGTTATCTCCGACCGCGCAGCGCAGGCATCGCCCGGTGCCGCCACATGGCGACGCAGCGTGTGGAGTGACGGGACTTTGATTATTATCTCGATGCGACTAAAGTCTCATACCCGGCATACACCTCTGGCCCTTCCAACGCCGACCATTTCGTGGGCGTGCAACAGATCGCGCACGCGCTTGGCCGGATTTTTGCCAGTCCCAGGGTAGCGTTCCAGCACGCGGCGCGCGATCTCATCGACCGATGTGGGCGTGATCAAATCGGCCAGCACCTGGACAGTAGCCTGTTTCAACGTGGGACCTTCTCGCTTGACTTGCATTGTGAATCCTCAGGTACGGTTAGCCGTCTTAGGTTTTTTGCGCGAGGCGGGTGTGGGCGCGTCTTTGTCAATCCTGGTCGTCGCATTGTGCTTTGTGGCGGGCTTGGGCTTCATCCCAGGTTTGGTCTTGGTCACGCCGCGCCTCGCCTTCGGCGTGGGTGCTTTCTCTTCGATGTCCACGCCGAATAACTCGCTCAGATCGGCATCTGCCAACGCCGTCTTCCGGCGCCTGCCCTCCAGCGGCGACGCGGCGACCTTGCCGGCTTCGCTGATCAACTCTTGCATGTCCACGTCGCGCAGCATGAAGAACAGCTCGGGGTTGCTGTCCAATCGCGTGCCGACGCCGTACATCACGGCCGCCACGTGCTTACACACGTCTGCCCAATCCGGGCACGAACAATCCATGTGAATCTCTTTGGGTGACGGAAAGAGTCCCGTGCCCCTGGTTGTGATGTCCGCCAGAATGGTTTTGGACAGTTTGCCCTGCAACAAGTCCAGCAGATTCGTTATTGAGCCGCCCGAGGATTTCTTGAATTGCTCCCAACGCGCCTGGCTCAACGAGTCGATCTTGACCGTAACCTTATACAGCGCGGAGCCTTGCACCAGCGCCATGATTTTGCCGGGGTGGATCTGGAGATCCAGCACCGAGCCGCTGTTCAGGTAGCTGCGCCCGCGCGGCAGACGATTCGCAAAGTCACTGTAGGCCTCAAGGTTGTCGCACCAGGCCTTGCCCCAGAACGTGGCGGCGATCGTGCGGCCTTTGGGCTGCACGGGTTGGAGCTTCCTCCCCTGTGCAGCCAGCCTCTTGGCCGCCTGCTCGGCTTTGCGGCGACGCTCGGCAACGGAGACGTAAGGTCGAAAGGAGTACCAGGACATTGTGAATTCTCCCTAAATGCGTGTGGATGTCACTTCATCGCCTCATGGCTTGTTGCCATGTCAGTGGCTTTGCAGGGCGGATTTCAGGTCCAGCGACACAAAGTGCAACAGTTCGTCGTTGGTCATCTCGGTCATGAGCGTCTCGGCACTGCCTTGCGCGCTTAGCACCGATTCCGCCAGCGCCTTCTTATCATTGATCAGCGCGTCAATCCTCTCCTCGATCGTGCCACGACACACAAACTTGTGCACCAGCACGTTGCGCTTTTGCCCGATGCGAAAGGCCCGGTCGGTGGCCTGGTTCTCCACCGCCGGGTTCCACCAGCGGTCAAAATGGATGACGTGGCTCGCCGCGGTGAGCGTCAGCCCGGTGCCGCCGGCTTTGAGCGAGAGGACGAAGAACGGCGGGCCGTCGTCGCGCTGGAAATCGTCGACGAGTTTCTGGCGCTCTTTGACGGGGGTGCTGCCGTGCAGGATCAAGCCGGGCTTGCCGAACACGCTGCGCAGGTGGGCCGCCAACGGCTCGGTCATCTCGCGGAACTGCGTGAAGACCAGCGCCTTCTCGCCGCGCGAGGCGATCTCATCGCACAGCTCGGCCAGCCGCTCGAACTTGCCGCTGTCGGCGGGGTCGAACGCGCCGTCGGACATCCAATGACTGGGATGGTTGCAAATCTGCTTGAAGCGCATTAAGAACGCCAGTACCAGCCCGCGCCGTTCGATGCCTTCCTCCACGCCGTTCAACTTCTCCGCCAGTTCGTCCACGCTGCGCTGGTACAGCGCCGCCTGTTTCCTGCTCAGCGCACACCACGCGATCTGCTCCGTCTTGTCCGGCAGGTCGGCAATGACGCTTGGGTCGGTCTTCAGGCGGCGCAACAGGTATGGGCGCACCAACTGGCGCAGCGGTGCAAAGTCGGGCGGGTCAGACTCCTGCAGCCCTTTCACATAGCGCGCGAATTCCGCGGCGTTACCCAACATACCGGGGTTCAGAAAGTCATACAGCGACCACAAATCGCCCAGGCGGTTCTCGACCGGCGTGCCGCTCAGCGCGATGCGCGCACTCGCTTTGAGCTTCTTGACCGCGCGCGCCTGCTGGGTGCCGGGATTTTTGATGGCCTGCGCCTCGTCCAGCACGATCAAACGCCACGCCTGCGCGGGCAGCCACTCCAACCGCGTGGCCTGCCCGTACGTGGTGATCAACACATCGTACCGCGACACGAAGCCGGCCGCGCTTTTGGCGTCATGCCAGTCGTCGGGATCGGACTCCGAGGGGTGCAGCAGCGCCACATGCAGGCCGGGCGCAAAGCGCTCCAGCTCGCTCTTCCAGTTGGCCAGCAGCGAAGCCGGCACGACCAGCAGCGCCGGCGGCGCCTTGCGCTTCCCCTCGCGCTTGAGTTGCAGGAGCAGGGCAATCACCTGAATCGTCTTGCCCAGTCCCATGTCGTCGGCCAGGCACGCCCCCAGCCCCAGGCTCTGCAGGAACCACAGCCACTTCACGCCGGCAGCCTGGTAGGGGCGCAGCGTTGCACGAAGCCCCTCGTTGGGGTCGAACGCGGCAGCTCCGTTCGGCGAGCGGATACACTCGAGCGTCTCGCGCAGCCAGTCACCGGCGACAACCTCGCTCCAGCCGGCGGCCGGCGCCTGCTCGCCTACCTCCGCCGCATCCCCCAGCGGGACACCTGAGAGCAGGTGCATGGCTTCCAGGAACGACACGCCCTCGCCAAGTTCTCCGCGTTCCACGCGCTTCCAGTGCTCCAGCATGCTGCTCAGCCTGGCGGAGTCGATCTCCACCCACTGCCCCCGCAGTGAGACAAGGCCGGCCTGCGAGTTCAGCAGTGCGCGCCACTCCGCCTCGGTCAACGACTCGCCGCCCAGCGTCAACCCGACCGAGAAGCTCAACAGGCTGTCCACGCCGAACCCGGATCTGGTTCTGTCGCCCACGCGCACGCTCACCCGTGGGCGCGTGCCCTGTCCGTTCTTCCACCAGTTGGGGACGCGCGTGATGATGCCGCACCCTTCGAGCGTGGGCACTTCGCGTAGAAAGGCGTAGGCCTCGGCGGGTGTCCATGCCTGCGGCTGAAATACCGCACGGCTTTCGAGCTGTTCCCGCACCCACGTGCTGCGCTCGGCAGCCGTCTGCACCGGCGCCAGCAGCGACCGCAACGCGGTTTTGTTCCTGGCCCCGGCATACTCCTGCAGCGCGCGCGCCAGCGGCAGGTGCACGGGTTTCGCCTGTGCCGAGAGCCGGTGCGTATACGTCGCCATGAAGGCAAAGGGCGTCTCAGGCGCGCGCTTGTTTTCAGCCAGGTGGAAGGTAACTTTACCGAGCAGGTGCAGCGCCGGGTTGATCCGGGTCAACCACGCGCTTAAGACCCCGGTGCGCCGGACCTCCGCCTGCGCGCAGGCGTGCAGTTCGTCCCATAAGGCACCGAACACCCCGGGCGTGGCGTATTCCGCCCCGCGCATGGCCGGGATGCGCAACGTGAACTCCTCGCCCAGCGCGGGCGGCATCGGCACGCCGGGGAGCGTTAGCGCGCCGCCCCCATCGTCCTGCGGTGTGCGCACAAGTTCGGCCAGATAGCTCTCCGCGAACTCGCGCCAAAAGGCCAGCTCGGCCGTCAGCGCCGAGCCCGCACCACGACACGCCGCCAACGCGATCAGGCCTTGAGCGCTGCCCTCGGCAAATGCATCTCGCAGCGAGTCATCGCCTGCGGCGCCATCGAGGTAGAGCCGTCCACGTGGGCTAAGGACGAGTTGTGGCTGGGTGCTTGTCATTTCTCATGCGAGAGCCCGCGTGTGGCGCTGAACTCCCCGTAGTCGTTCAGGAACTCGCCGGCCAGCCGGTCGGCGCGGATGAGGCGCGCCCAACCCGCGCCCGACGTGGGGTCCATTTCATCAGACCCGTCGAAGCCGAAGAGCAAGAGCGTCTCGCCGCCGAACTCGCGCAGACTGCCCTCGATGGAACCCTGGGAGTAGTTGAAGCGGTAGGTGCCGAAGAGCGTGCCGTAGCGGGTTGCAGACAGTTCGAGCTGCGCGGGCGCATTTCCTTCCGTCAGCCAGGCGGCATCGAAGTTGGGCATGTCGGTAATACGCCATTGGCCGGCGAAGTCGGCCGGCCGGACAGGCTTGGAGCGAGGGACGTTGGAGGCATCATCCAAGACACGATCAACCAGCACCGCATGCAAGATGCCCCAGGCATAGGAGCTAAGCTCGGGGCGAGCACCCGCCTTGATCAACTGCGCGGGGGCGGGGAAGAAGGTCCCGACGGCGAACTCCACCAGCAGCCGCTCCAGCTCCCTCGGGATAGACAGGCTGTAGGTGCGACGGGCGCGCTCGGGGCGGATGCTGACGCCCCTGGCGGTCACCTTGACCACCGTGAAGCGCTCACCGGTGCGGGTGAGTAAGGCGTGCCCCGTCAGGCGCGACCAATCCACCTGTTGAGAGGCCATTCTCGTGTCAGCCACACGCTTCACTATATCACCACGGCGCAGCCAACATGGAGGTGCGTTTCCTGGTGGGCCGGCAGAGGGTTGCCACTGCCCGGCGGTCCGCCGGTGACGTCCGTCGGCCAGCGGCGTCCCCACCAACCGCGCAGCGTGGCTGACGGAAATGTCCACCGACCAGGCAAGATCAGTTGCACGATAATCGCTTTACTTAGGAGAGCTATGAGCGACCGGATCGAAAAAGACGAACTGGTTGAGCGTATCGCCCGGCGCACGGGCAACAGCCCGAAGACCGTCGAGAAGATCGTGGACGCAACGCTGGAAGAGATTTATGAGGCGCTGAAGCACGAGGAGCGCGTCTCGCTCAGGAACTTCGGCACGTTTTACGTGCGCCGGGAGCGGGAGAGCTGGGTCTTCAAGTTCAGCGCGTCACAACGCCTGCGTAAGCTGTTCGGCTGGACATCCAGTTATAAGGGGGAGCTATAGGGCAGAACCGCGTTGGCCCGGACACAGCACACGCTCCGTGTTATAAATGAACCATGGATCTGGACAAACTGCGGTCTTCTGACGCGCTCAAACGGTTCTGCCAACGGTATCATATCCGCCGCCTCTCCTTCTTTGGGTCGGTCGTGCGCGATGACTTTGGCCCGCAGAGTGACGTGGACGTGTTGGTGGAGTTTGAGCCCGGCCACACACCGGGACTGGACTTCTTCCTGATGGAAGCAGAGTTGTCCCGATTGCTGGGGTGCAAGGCGGACCTGCAAACGATCAACTTCCTCAGCCTCGATATCCGTCCGTCCGTATTAGCCGAAGCAGTCCCCGCTTATGAGCAAACGTGACCCACAAGTCGCCTTGCGGCAAGTCCTGTCGCACGCTCGGGAAGCGGTGGATATCAGCCGCGGGAAGACCCGCAGCGATCTCGATGCGGACCGGCTGCTTAATCTGGCGTTGACGCAGTTGGTTGAGATCATTGGCGAAGCCGCCAATCGGGTACCGGAAGCTGTCCGGGCCAGATACCCGGACGTACCCTGGCCGCAGATGATCGGGGCATGTAACCGCTTGATTCACGGTTACGACAGCGTGGATTTTGACATTCTTTGGGCCATCGTAAGCCGCGACCTGCCGGTTCTGATCGCTCAGCTTGAATCCATCTTACAGGGCGATAGCGGCAGCTAGGCTGGTCCACCCCCTGGTACGGTCACGGCACGTTGAAGTAAGCGGCGTGAGCGGCGGGTACTCGTCTGATCTGTCGTTCCCTGCAGAGAGGCATCTGATCCGGACATCCGCGGCGTATGCTATCCGAGAACGGTTCCGCTACTGCGTTCGCCTGAGGGTTCGGTAAGGGAGTGTGCGACCTCGACGCCCGTCACCTCCACTATGTGGTCAAACGCTGCCCCATGGAGGTGACGGGCGGTACGCTTGGCCACCTGGACGACCCACCCGAGCAGCACGCACCGCATCCACTTGGCTTCCGCGTCACGCGCACGCCCAGACATCGGCTTCTGTCCTCAGCAAGATTAAGCGGCACGCCACATGTGTACGCCTAAACCAAATGAGTATTTACCAGTCGGTACAAACGCGAGATGATAGGCGCGGAGGCAATTGAAATGAAGGAGTCGAAGATGGATACGAGCTGATGGTGTTGACCGAGGCGTCCGCGGTGATCCGCGGAGAGTCTCCTTAACAACAACTGAAGAGTCCCTGTGCCACGGAGCGCAAGGGCAACAGGAGGACGGGGTGTTCTCGTGCCATCAGCGGGTGAATGAGCCGTGAGGGAATCGAACCCCCGACACAGGGATTAAAAGTCCCCTGCTCTACCAACTGAGCTAACGGCCCAACGCTCACCATTTTACACTGGAATAGCCCGCCGATAAATCAGTATGGTAATCTTCAGCCGCGCGCTGCCAGCGACCTTTGATCGCCGACGTGGTATCCGCCGCCGCAACCGCACGATAATGGCGCCACGGGAAAACCCATGAGCCTGAGCATCGCACAAATCCAACAGGCGGCGGGCGGCATCGGCGTGGCGCTGGACGCCGCACAGGCCGCGCAACTGGCCGCCTACCGCGACCTGCTGACGGCGTGGAACGTGCGTTTCAACCTGACCGCCATCACCGACGACGAGGCCATCCTGACGCGCCACTTCGTCGACTCGCTGGCCGCGCTGCGCGCCTTGCCTGCGCCGGATTCGTCGCGTAACCTGACGCTCATCGACGTCGGCACCGGCGCGGGTCTGCCGGGCATCCCGCTGAAAATCGCCCGGCCCGACCTCGACGTGACGCTGCTGGACGGCACCGGCAAGAAGGCGACCTTCTGCGAGACGGCCATTGCGACGCTGGGGTTGCGGGGCATCCGGGCGGTCAAGGGCCGCGCCGAGGAAGCCGCGCACCAGAAGGAACATCGCGCCTTTTACCGCATCGTCATCGCGCGCGCGCTGGCGCCGCTGCCCACGCTGGTGGAGTACCTGCTGCCGTTTGCGCGCGCCAATGGCGTGTGCATCGCCATGAAGGGCAGCGAGGCGCGGGCGGAAACCGCGCAGGCGGCGCGCGCCATTCATGCGCTGGGCGGGGAACTGGAGCGCGTGGAGGCGGTGGCGCTGCCGGGCCTGCCTGACCAGCGCGCGCTGGTGGTCATCCGCAAGGCGCGCCCGTCGCCGTCGCAGTACCCGCGCGCGGCCGGCAAACCGCGCAGCGAGCCGATTGAGTGAGGAGCACACCGGGCTGATCCCCCGGTCCGGCGTCAAGCGCCCGCACCTCGCTATAATCAGTGCGCCATGACATCATCAACTGAGCAGCCACCTTCAGCGCCGTCCCGGCCCCTGCGCATACTCATCGCCAAACCCGGCCTGGACGGCCACGACCGCGGCGCGAAGGTCATCGCGCGGGCGCTGCGCGACGCCGGCATGGAGGTCATTTATACCGGCCTGCGCCAGACTCCCGAAATGATTGCGGAGGCCGCCCTGCAGGAGGATGTGGACGCCGTCGGGCTGAGCATCCTGAGCGGCGCGCACAATGTTCTGCTGCCGCGCATCGTGGAGGCGCTGCGCGAGCGCGGTCTGGGCGACGTGCCCGTGTTCGCCGGCGGCATCATCCCGGATGAGGACATACCTGCGCTGCAGCAGGCCGGCGTCTCCGGCATCTTCGGCCCCGGCAGCCCGATTGCCGATATCGTCGCCTTCATCCGCGCGCACACACCTGCGCGCGACTGACCCGCAGGCGACCTGC
>JAKALH010000065.1 GCA_021813225.1 Chloroflexota bacterium | reverse complement strand
CCACGCCATCTCCCATCAGGCGCCGTGTGATCCGGTAGGCCAGCAGCGGCCACAGAATGCCCGCCAGCAGCACCTGGATCAGGCGGGCAGCCAGCGGGTGAACGCCGAATACGATGTATACAAAGGCAAGGTACAGCGTGTACAGATACGACCAGTGCGCCGTAGGCTGGCCGGCGCGCGTCGCCGGCCACCAGTCCTGCGCCACGGTAAATCCATAGCCGCCAATGACGCGCCTGGCCAGCATATCGTAGGACTGCTGATCGGCGACGCCGGGCAACGCCTCAACCTGCTCGCCCATGTATAACGCCGCACCGGCGCGCAACAGCAACGACACGAAGATGATGACCAGCAGCACCGCCGTGGCGCGTCCCGACAGCGCATTCAGTTTCAGGTTGATCGATGTAATCATTTCAGTGATAGATACCGTCCAATGCGGAGTAGACCTTGTGCCAGTCATACCGGCTCTGTACCAGTTGGCGACCGTTATCCGACAGGCGGCCGGACAATGCCGGATTATTCAGCACCTCGATGACCGCTCTGGCAAACTGCCGCGCATCATCGGCGACCATGGCATCCTGCCGCGCCGTCAGGTTTATACCCTCACCGCCGACAGTCGTGGTCACGATCGGCAAACCCCACTGCAAGGCCTCGATAATCTTCACACGCATTCCGCCCCCCGAACGCAAAGCGACAATAAGCGCCGCACTCGCGCTGATAAACGGCTCAGGATTATCCACATAACCAGTCACCACAATTGGCGCATCGCCGGACTGCTCCGGCTGCCGGATGCCGGGAAAGTCGCCCAGGGCGCGGATATCATCCGGCGCGCGCGCGCCGACGATATAGACCCTGGCAGCGGGAACCTCGGCGTGCACGACAGGCCAGATCTCGCTGGCAAACCAGCGCACGGCATCCGCATTGGGCGGCCAGTGCAGTCCGCCGATGAACAGCAGCCCTCGCGCATCGCTCCGGCGGGCTTTGCGCGGCAAATCACCGTCGATGCAGATCGGCAGCATGGTGAAATGCGGCGCATCGCCGGCAAATTGGCGCAACTGCCTGATGGCGCGCAGGTCTTCGTCGGTCACCGTGAGCACGTGCTGGAATCGCTGGTAAATATCCGCTTCGTATTTTTCGAGGAGACGCGCCTCGCGCAACAGCATCATCTTGACCGCAGGGTTGCGCGCGACTTCCGCCATACGCCGTGGAATCAGGTAGTAGGCGTTATGGGCATCCAGCAGCAGCAACGGCTGTGCCTGCGGCCGCATAACTGCCCGGGCCAGCAGCGCATATTGCGCCATTGACAATTGATCGGCGTGAATGGCGTCGTATGGCTGGCGGCTGACGAGGTCGGTGAGCGCGGCGTCCATCTCGTGCCGCGCATCGCGCAGGATCGTGAACGGCTGCCCGCTGAACACACTCCGCATGAACGCCCGCGCATCGGCCAGGTGCGTGCGTTTCATCGCGACGACGGATACCCCTTTACACAAAGACTTCAGGTGTTCCAGCGCGTCGGCCCGATCGCTGTCGCGCCCGAATGAAACCAGTGTGACTTCATGGCGGGCCGCCAGATAGCGCAGCATGTAATAGGCGCGCACCTTCGCCCCGGAGTCCAGTGGATAGGGGAGCACATTCGTCAACAGCAATATGCGCATAGTGCAGGTTCAGAGGGCCGTCATACAGCCGACGCAGTCAGTCATTACATGCCGGGCAGTGCGCGCAGCAATCGACAGTAACGCGAGAGCAATACCCGGTGCCGCTCGCGGCGCGCTGCAGGCTCAACTAATATGAAAGGCGCAGCCGATATGCGAAGCAGCGACGCCAGCGCCAGCGCCAGCTTGTACAGCACGGCATTCAGGCTGCCAAGCTGCTTGCGGAAGTACATTACTTTGCCTTCATACAGCAACAGAAACGCTTTCTCCGCGATGAGTCTGGAACTCTGGCCGCCGTAATGAATGATCTGCGCCTGGGGCACCCAGTAGATCGTCCAGCCGGCGCGTGCGGCGCGCCGGCACAGGTCGATCTCCTCGGCGGTAAAGAAATAGTCCGCGTCGAACAGGCCGATCTGTTCGAACACCGCCGGGCGAACCAGGATACATGCTCCCAGCAGCGCTTCGACCCGGCGAGGGAGATCGACAGGCCAGTCCGACATGCGATAAGCGCCGTACGGCACAATGGCGTCGAGGTGCAGCAGCCGCCAGATCTCGCGCGAGAGCGTCGGGGCCGGGTAGCAGGATGCCTGCAAAGTGTGATCGGGATTGAGTGTGCGGGCGCCGGCCAGGCCCGCTTCCGGGTATTCATCCATGAAGCTGACCAGCATATCCAGCGCGCCCGGAATCACCAGCGTATCGGGATTCAGCAGCAGGATGTACTGTCCGTTTGCCTGCCGGATAGCCTGATTGTTGGCGCGGGCGAACCCGACATTCTCGGCATTTTCGATCAAGCGGACATGAGGATATAGTTCGCGCACCGCGACCGCGCTGCCATCTGTCGATGCATTGTCAACGACCAGCGTCTCGAACTCCATAGACGGCGCGGGGTCATAGATGGAGTTCAGGCATTGCACCAGCAGGTCGAGCGTGTTCCAACTGACGATGACGATGGACAGCTTGACCGTGCTGGCGGGCTGCCGGGACGTGACGCGATTACTCATTTCCGATTGGCAGAACTGCGGGGCGTGCTGTGGACTGAGCCTGCACTTCCGGCTGAGCGTTCCCGGCGCGATAAATCTGCTCTAGCGCCGCCAGCCCGCCGAGGAACAACCAGCCCAGCACACTGGCGCGGAACCCGGCCAACCCGATGTTGTATACAAACGGAAGCACCCAGTCGCCGAACATGGCCGCCACCAGCATACCGGCCAGCCCGCCCAGCGCCGCATAGACATAGGCTCTGGAAAAGCCATCCTCAACGACACGCCTCAGCCTCCAGCCCACGATACCCGTTTCGGCGCAGAACCACAGAAAGCAGGCCAGCCCCACCACGCCCAACTGCGCGACGAGGTCGACGTAGTTGTTATGCGAGTTGAAGCGCACATAGTAGCCCAGGATGGAGAACAGCGGCGTGTAGAAGTAGTAGTTCGCAGGGCCAAGGCCGAGTATCGGGCTGACTTCGACGATCTGCAACAGGATGCGCCACGCCGCGACGCGCGTCAGCGCGCTGTAGGAGTTATCGCCGACAGAGAATAAATCCGGACCTAGCTGCGGAATCACGAGGAAGCCGATGACGCCAATCACGACCAGAACGATACCCAGTCGCGGCGAGCCAACCAGCAGGATAACCCCAATCGCTGCCACAGCCGGCGCCCAGCCGGATGTCCAGCCGAGGTCGCGCGTCATACCGACGAACAAGACTGCGCCGGTCAGGAACAGCAGGCTGGCGCGCCAGAACGGGCGAAGCCGTTTGTTATACACAGCCTGGCTGAATGAGAGCGCCACCAGCCATGTCCAGAACAGGCTACCCGCCGATGACGTGGTGAAGAGTCTGCCGGTAACCTCCCCGATCGGTCCGACGATGCGGCCGGCGATATAAACGGCGCCCAGCGCAAGGAATATCCAGACCAGTCGTTCGAGCCAGCTTTGTTCTCTGACGAGGTAGCGGGTGAGGAAGAACACGGCGACGGACAGCACATAGATTGCGAGGCCGCCCAGTTGGGCGCGTATAGGTGCGCCGCTCGTCATGAACCAGTTCAGTTGTCCGACGCCGAGTGAGAGCAAAGCGCCGACCAGCAGGACAATCAACGGCAGGTTCGTGCGGGACGGCATCAGTTTGATCTCGTGCCGCCGGATCATGTCCAGCGACCAGAGAGCCACCAGCACGATGATGATCAGCATCGGGGGATTCAGCTCAGACTCGCTGCCCGTTCCAATGCCTACCGGCACGACCAGACCGCCGATGATGATGCCCGCCAGCCCCAATACCGGACGCCGCATCAGCACCAGGAACGCGCCTAGACCCGCCAGCAACCCCAGGTACAGGGGAGAGGGCCGGCGCGCGATGAACAGCGTTACCAGCAGCACCGCAGCAACTACCGTGCTGCGCAGCAGCAGGTGGGTGTTCTGGTCGATCCAATCCCTCAGGGGTCGGATGGGTATGCGCTGGATCATATCAACACGATGCCGCACTGCCGATGATCGGGTGTGTGCCGTTGCGCACCTGATCAGAGCCGCGGGGAAGTAATCGTATCACTGGAACGGCATCGCAAAGTCGGGGCGGTAATTCAGATCATGCCGCCGCTCGCGGATAAAGCGCGCCGGCACACCGCCGACTACAGCATATGCCGGCACATTCTGTGTGACCACTGCTCCAGCCGCAACAACGGCGCCATACCCGATGTGCACGCCGGGCAGAATAATCGCGCGCGGGCCGATATAGACGTAGTCCTCGACAGTGACAGGGCCGCCTACGGCATCAAACGCAGGGCTGTCGATATCATGTTGCAGCGTATAGATCATGATTTCAGAACCAGTCGCGACGTGACTGCCGATGGTCAGTCCGCGCCTGCCATCCAGGAATGCGCCATTGCCGATATTACAGTGCCTGCCTATGGCAACACCGGAAGGTTTGAAAAAGCGCGCCTGCCAGTGAACAATGCTGCCCTGCCCCAGGCGTATACCGTACACATGGCGGTAAATGGCGCGCCGCAGATGATGCGAAGGGATGTAGCCGCTCAGCGTCAGCGCATACAGGCTGAAGCCCTGCGCATACAGCCATGCTGCCCTCATCAACCGCCTGAGGACAGCGGGCAACTGTGGTTCAATTCGTTTGATAGCGTTCACAACACTCATCGTACCCGACTCCGGAATCAGCCATGTGCCTGGCAGACCTCATCAACGAGGGTGCACAGCCGCGTACCGATTGCGCGCCAGTCGTATTTGTCTTCCACCAGTTGGCGGGCCTGTCTGATCAGACTTTCGCGCTGCTCGCTATTCCGCAGCAATGCGACGACCGCCCTGGAAAAGCCTTCCGGTGTATCCTCGATGAACAGATGCCGGCCGTTGTCGACTTCGAGCCCCTCGGCTGCTTTTGCGGTTGATACGACCGGTGTGCCCAGCGCCATCGCCTCCAGGATTTTAAGGCGCGTACCCGCACCGATACGCAGCGGCGCGACACTGACCTGAGCACTGGCTACCGCAGGGCGCACATCGTCGAGGTAACCGGTGAGCACGACACGATCGGTCATGGCCAGGCCGTGCAGGTCGACCTGATCGGTGCGACCGGTGATATACAGGCGGGCTGCCGGTTCCACTGCCTGTATGCGCGGCAATACTTCGCCGATGAAGTATTGCATCGCATCATAGTTGGCATGATAGCTCAGCGCGCCTGAAAAGACCATCCTGCCGGGAACCGGCGCGGCCAAGCCGGCGATGTTGCGCTCCAGATCGACGCCGTTCGCAATGACCTCAATGCGGCGGCAACGGCCGGCGACAGGGAGCAGCTGTCCCAGTTCGCGCTGGTCGCGCTGCGATACGACGATGCCGGCATCGAACTGCTGGAACAACTCGCGCTCGTATCGCCTGAACTTCCACCAGGCCAGCCACGCCCGCAGCCTGCGGAGGCCGCCATGCTGATTCCGATATGACTCATACAGCATGCGCGACAGCAGGTTATCCACATCGACAATCGCCGGGACGCCCGGCGTCTGCAGAGCATATGGCGCCGTTACGAATGTCAGCCCCACGACGCAATCGGGGCGCCACTCGGCAGCGACGCGCCTGGCACGGTCCGCCATTTCAGGCGAATGGGTTGAGACTACCGTGCTGGGGCGCAGAGAAAGCTTGCCAGCGAACGACCGCGCTGCGCCTGCGGAAAAGGGATTGCGCTCCACGATTTCCACCCGGCTGCACAGGTGTGACAGGTGTGCAGTCCACTCAGGCTGGATCTGTGTGTCCGCAAAGGAAATCAGGCAGACATCGTGCTGCCCGGCCAGGGCGCGCAACAGGTAATAGGCCCTGATTTTGCTGCCCTGACTCAGTGGATACGGAAACCAGGTCGACAGAAACAGGACTCTCATGCTCAACTTATACGGTACGCATGCCCTGGCGACCATGGACAAAATCCCACACGCCCTGCCACATGGCATCGCGGTGGTCCTTCATAGCGCGCCACTTCGGGCGTATCGTCCAGCTTGCCAGCGTGCGCAGGGTCTGCTGCCAGGCGACAAGCCAGACAACCAGTGGCGCATGGTGCCTTGCCAGCATCATCAAACGGTTGCGCGTGGCGTAGTACGTGACATTCGGGCCGGGTTGGTAGTTGCGCTGCACCCCTTTGTGCCATATGCGCGCCGCCGGTACGTGCACGATGCGCCAGCCGCTCTCTTTCGCGCGCAGGCACCATTCGGTCTCTTCCCAGTAGTAGAAGAATCGCTCATCGAGCATGCCGACCTGCTCGATGACGTCGCGGCGCACCAGAATGGCGCAGCCGGATATCCAGTCCACCTCGCGGGTTGCCGGGTACTGGCCGTGGTCAACCTCGTTCTGCCCGATGTGCTCCGATTGCCAGTAGCGCCCGAGACGGCCGCCGGCCGACTGGATGACAGCAGGCTCATCGTGGTGATACACCATCGGGCCGACGATGCCGATGGATGAACTGCTCTCTCCGGCAGCCACCAGTTCGCTCAGGCATTCGGGGTCGAGTATGGTGTCCTCATTCAGGACAAAGACCCAGTCGGCCCCTTGCGCCAGCGCTTCCCCGATCCCGACGTTGTTGTTGCCCGCGTAGCCGAGGTTCCGTTCCAACTCGTGAAGCTGAACATCCGGAAAGGACGTACGAATGGCCTGGACGCTGCCATCCGTCGAAGCATTATCGAGAATCAGCACACGGTAATTTCCATAGGTGGTCTTGACCAGCGACGCCAGCAGCGCGCAGGTGTCTGCCCGGCGGTTGGTATTGAGGATGACGATGAAGACCAGAGGTTGTGCCATGCAGGGTTCAATCCGGCAAATGCGACCGTGTGCCGTTCAACAGCCATACCCCAGGCCTGTGAGGCCCTTATGGCGCCGCTTTCTTCCGCAGCAGGTAAATATCCTGATCGGCGTCTCTGGCGCCTTCGGGAATCACATCGACGATTTCGAAGTCTTTGGCAAGAATGTTTCGCACATACGCTTCCGGGTGGTACGCGCCGCACATGTTGCTGCCCGCAGCATCGGCCTGCTTGACGACCATCTGGCCGGCCATGAACCGTTTCTGCTCATCCGGGTCCAATTGATATAACCGGCTCTCACCGTGCAGGGTAATCAATAGAAGTCCGCCGGGTTTCAATACCCGGCCCAGTTCCCGCATCCAGTCGTGCTGCAGGCTCTCGGTCAGGTGTGTGAATACCGATAACACGTAGATGAAATCGAAAACTCCATCCGGATAATCGAGTGGCGGGGCCAGGTGATTGGTCTTGAACTCCACAAACCCGCCGAGTTTCTTTCTGTCCCAATCGATCAACTGCGGGTTATAGTCGGTGCCATGCAACCGTGGGTGCTTGAGCGACTTCCAGTGGCGCAGAATACGCCCGCAGCCACAGCCGAAATCGAGAATATCGTCGAAGTCCTCAATTTGGTATCCATTCTTGTGCAACGCGTTTGCGATACTGTCATGGCTCATCCGCCCGGTGTGCAGGAACCAGGAAACTTCCGTCGACAGATCGACCAGGTACATCAGGCGCGCAGGCGGGATGGGCAATCCATCGCCCGTTCCAGCCAGCCGATATCCGGCGTTCCAGACGGCGACACGAACATTCGGGCGGTGTGTCCAGATGGTGTGGGCGACGTTATACAGACCCACTGCACGCAGAGGTTTTCGCAGACGTTCTTTCATCATACAGGACGGAACATTAGCAGAAAAATACTAAACCAGCCAGGCCTGCGGAAAATTCCTGGCGATCTCGATATTCGAGAATCGCTTGCTGCTCCGTGCGCCATGCTGTTTCACCCAGCGCGCCATGCGTTCCAGGCCGTCGTCAAGACTGTGAAGTTTGCGTTCACCGAACACACGGCGCACCTTCTCATGCGATGAGTAGGCATGGGCGACTTCATTGCGAGACGGGACATGCACGATTTCAGCCGGCGCGCCCATGCTGCGGGCCACTGCTGCAGCCAGGTCGTTAACGCTGTACGGCTGGTCTGCGCCGATATTGAAGATCTCGTTACGCGCTGCCGGCACTTCGATGGCATCCGCCATGATAGGAACAATATCGCCGATATAGCTGAAGGCGCGCGTCTGCGTTCCATCGCCGAATATCGTCATCGGTTTGTTCTGCAGGATCTGGTTCATGAAGATACCGACGACATTGCGGTACTTATCGCCGATATTCTGGTTTTCCCCATACACGTTATGTGGTCTGAAGATAACGTAATCCATGCCGAACATGCGCTGGCTGGCCTGCAGTTCGTGTTCGACGGCCAGTTTGGCGATCCCGTAGGAATCTTCGGGGTGTGCCGGGGTCTCTTCGGTCATCGGCAACTGCGGGCTGGCGCCATACACGGCGATAGACGATGTGAAAGCGAACGTCCTGACGCCGGTATTCACCGCAGCGTTGATCAGATTCACACTGCCCATCAGGTTGTTGTTGTAGTTGAACCGCTTGATAAAGTGGCTGAGACCTTCGGCGGCATACGCCGCCAGGTGGTACACGCAGTCGAAGTGCGAACGTTGAAACAGATCGTCGACCAGTTCGGCGTCGGTAATGCTGCCCTGCTTCAGGACGATGCCATCCGCGACATTGTCCACGAATCCACCGCTCAAGTCATCCAGAACCGTGACAGTGTGGCCGCGTCTGAAGAGTTCAGCCGCCAGATGGGAACCGATAAAGCCGGCGCCGCCGGTAACCAATATACTTTTCATAAGTTCATCGCCAAGATGACAGGTGACCTTCCAGTGCTCTCACTGCATGTTCCCATGTCCACATAGCCATAACATTTTCACGTCCATTGCGTCCGTATTTCTCCGATAACTGAGTATCAGAGAGTAAGCTCATAATCGCTTCGGCGAACTGCATTGGTTCGCGTTTAGCCAGCAACCCCGTAGTGCCGTGAATGACCGTCTCTTGGATTCCCCCTTCACGGACCGCCACCACCGGTGTACCACAGGCCAAAGACTCCAAAGGAACCAACCCGAACGGCTCTCGGACAGGCGCATATACTGTCACCCTCGCCTGATTATAGAGTTCAACAAGCTGAGCATCGGGTATATTGTGCAGTAACTTTACTTCAACTTCGCGATCATGGGCGAGTCGTATCAGATAATCTCGTTCCGGCTGGTTCTGGAAATTACTGGCAGTGATGAGAAAGGGTCTAGCCAGTTTTGGAATTTGAGAGAGTGCTTCTATTATGAAATCAAAACCTTTCAATGGAGTTAAAGACCCTACAGACAGGACCATATCGGCCTTCTGAGTGTTCAGAGGCCGAAAGATCTGTGCATCTACGCCGTGGTAACTCACATCAGCATCTATCCCGTAAATGTCATGCACCGCCTGCCGGGTAAAGGCGGAGTTTACCAGGACCTTTTTCGCACTGTGAATGTTACGCCGGTCCGTTGACCGAAGGACTTTGCGGTAAAGAGCAGGAAACGGGTCAAGACGGTCAAATGACCTGCGCATGAATGAGTCACGCCGCTCATAGGGCCTGGCCGGCATCGTTTCGTATAAAACTCGTAATGGCTCGTGACAATAATACACAGAATGCAGGCCGTTTAGAAAGCGTAAAACTGATGGCGCTTTCTCATATTGGCATGGCTGGACAAAAGCAAGGTCATAGTGACCCTGGTTAATAGCATTTGCAACGCTGCGATTTACCAGGCGTAAATGAAGCAGATCGGCAATACGTAACAGTTGGTTAATGCGACCAAATGGAGAGTGCAATAAACGCAATGGCTGGAAATTGAATACATTGTAACAATTGACATACGGGCGCAAATCTGCGAAGTCGTGGTTGGCGCTTGATAATGTAAAGACATCGATGTGGTGATTTAATCTCAGCCGCCGAATGGAATCACAGAGGGTGCGTTTCGCGCCGCCACTTGGCAGGTTATGGTAGACAGCGATTTTCACGGATGCTCAATTCCTGAAGTGCACATTTAGCTGTTTAGGTGACGCTGTAACCATGCTGCGCACTGAATACGAGCCAGTGTGGGGGCATTGCATCTGGACCGAGTCGTTGCTCTGAATACGTCGCATTCAGTACACGCCAGTCAACTTCACGTTGGGAAAATATCGGCAAACGGCGAGCGCTCAAGAACTTCCGTCTGCGCCGCCGTGCGCGCGCTGAGCAACAACCTGCACAGGCGTGGATTGACACGGTAAAC
>JAKALH010000064.1 GCA_021813225.1 Chloroflexota bacterium | reverse complement strand
GCCGGTCGGCGCTGCTTCCGGCGAGCCGCCGAACTGGCTCATGTACAGGTTGTGATAAAAGCCCTGCGCCGCCAGCAGTTCGTCGTGCCTGCCGCGCTCGACGATCTCGCCGTCCTTCACCACCAGTACCATATCGGCATTGCGGATCGTGCTCAGGCGGTGCGCGATGACGAACGAGGTGCGGCCGCGCAGTAACTGCTCCAGCGCCGTCTGAATCAACCGCTCGGTGCGCGTATCCACCGAGGAAGTCGCTTCGTCGAGAATCAGGATGCGCGGGTCGGCCAGCGCCGCGCGGGCGATGGCCAACAACTGGCGCTGGCCCTGGCTCAGTCCGCTGCCGCGCTCGCCCAGCACCGTGGCGTACTTCTGAGGCAGGCGCTCGATGAATGTATCCGCGCGCGCCAGCCGCGCCGCCGCCATGCACTCCTCGTCGGTGGCGTCGGGCCGCCCGTAGCGGATATTCTCCAGCACCGTGGTGCTGAACAGGAAGGTGTCCTGCAGCACGATGCCGATCTGTCTGCGCAGGCTGTCGGTCGTCACATCGCGCACGTCGACGCCGTCGATCGTGACCGCGCCGCCGGCGACATCGTAGAAGCGCGGAATCAGGTTGATGATGGTGGTTTTGCCCGCGCCGGTCGGCCCGACGATGGCGATGGTCTGCCCCGGCCGCGCACTGAAGCTGATGCCTTTCAGCACCGGCTCGTCTTTTTTATAGGCGGCCTGCACATCGGTGAACACCACATGCCCGGCGATCTGCGGCATGGCGCGCGCACCCGGCTTGTCCTGGATATCCGGATTCACGTCCAGCAGGTTGAAGATGCGTTCGCCGCCCGCGATGGCGTTCTGGATGTTCGTCCACAGCACCGATATCTGCTGGATAGGCTGGTTGAAGCGCTGCACGTAGCTGATGAAGGTGATGATCAGCCCCAGCGACACCACGGTGCCGAACAGGGTCTGCCCGCTCAGCAGCACCAGCCCGCCGATGCAGGTAATCAGCGCCAGGCCCAGATATCCCAGCGCCTCCAGCGTGGGGTTCAACGCCGCGGTATAGGACACGGCTTTGATGTTGGCGTCGCGGTTGGCGGCATTGGACACCTTGAAGTTCTCGATGTTCTCGTCGGCGCGGTTGAAAGCCTGCACCTCGCGCACCGACGATATCGACTCCTGCAGTTCGGCGTTGACGTTGCCGATTTTCTCGCGCGCCTGGCGGAACGCCTTGCGCGCCTGACTGGAGAACCACAGCGTCGCGGCGACCATCGCCGGCACGCCCAGCAGGCTGGTCAACGCAAACGGCAGGCTGCGCTCCAGCATCGTGTAGATGATCCACACCAGCAGCAGCGCGCCGCTGACCACGTTCACCAGCGCGAAACCGAAGGCCTGGCCGATGGTTTCGGAGTCGTTGGTGATGCGGCTCATCAGGTCGCCCGCCTCGTGCTCGGCGTAATAGCCCATCGACAGCCGGTGCAGTTGCCTGAACAGGTCGACGCGCATGGCGCGCAGCACATGCTGGCCGGCCCAGTTCATCAGGTAGAACATCGACCCGCTCAGCAGCGAGCCGGCGACATACAGGCCGACGATGACGGCGATCACACCGCCCATCCCGGCCAGCCGGTCCGCCGTGCTCAACGCCGCCGCGTCGCCGGACGACGGCGCCGGGATGCGCAACACCGTCATTGCGGTACGAATCACCCGATGCGACAGGTCGCTTACCGGCGCAGCGGGAGACAGCCAGCAGTTCGACTGCGAGCCGGACATCATCTGTTCCATGCCGGGGAAACTGCCGAACGAACTGGCCGCAGCCGGCGTGAGGTAACAGTCGACGACCTGGCCGGTCAGGTCGGGGGTGATCACCTGCGTCCACGTGGCAGCGACCACCACCAGAACGACGCCGATCAGCACCGGCCAGTAGGGTTTGAAGTATTGCCCGAAACGGGCCAGCGTGTTGCGCACATCGCGCGGTTTCAGCACGGCCTGGCCCATCAGGCGCATTGGTCCGCCACCTAACATAGATCACACATCCTTGTTCAATTACCCGTTGTTGCTCTGTCGCATTACGCGACCGCAACCTCGGCTGCGTCGGGGCGGAACTCGGTTTCGCCGTGCGTATCGCCCACCAGTTGCGAGTTGTAGATTTCGGCGTAGATGGCGCTGTCTTCCATCAGTTCCGCATGCGTGCCGCGCGCCACAATCTGCCCCTTATCCATGACCAGAATCAGGTCCGCTTTCATCACCGTGCTGATGCGCTGGGCGATGACGAAGCTCGTGCGGCCCTTCATCAGTTTATCCAGCGCGGCCTGAATCTGCTTTTCGGTTTTCAGGTCGACGCTGCTGGTCGAGTCGTCCAGGATCAGGATATGCGGGTTCAGCAGCAGCGCGCGTGCGATGGCGATGCGCTGTTTCTGCCCGCCGCTCAGTGTGGTGCCGCGCTCGCCCACCGGCGTGTCATAGCCCTGCGGGAACGACATGATAAAGTCGTGCGCGGCTGCCGCCCTGGCGGCTTCCATCACCTCCTCCGGCGTCGCATCCGACCGGCCGAAGGCGATGTTGTCGCGGATGGTGCCGCTGAACAGGTTGGTCTCCTGCAATACGATGCCGATCTGCGCGCGCAGCGAATCCAGCGTAACGTCGCGGACATCGCGGCCGTCGATGGTCACGCGCCCTTCCGACGCATCGTAGAAGCGCGGAATCAGGTTGATGATGGTGGTTTTGCCGGAACCGGTTGCGCCCAGCAGGGCCACGGTCTGGTCGGGCTGTGTCTCGAAGCTCACATCCTTCAACACCGGCTCGCCACCAGGGAAATAACGGAACGTGACGTTCTCGAATGTCACCCGCCCCTGCACCGCGGGCAGCACTGTCGCGCCCGGCTTATCGGTCACGTCGTTGCGGGCGTCCAGAATCTCGAAGATGCGCGTGGCGGAAGCGGCGGCCTGACCGAGCTGGGTGATGATGAAGCCGAACTGTGCCATCGGGAAGAACAGGTACATCAGGTACAGGGTAAACTCCTGCCACTGGCCCAGCGTCAATGTGCCGGCGATGATCTGCCTGCCGCCGAAGTACAGCGTGGCGGACTGGCCCAGGTTGGCCACCATAAACGTCAGCGGGAACAGGATGGTGAACAGCCGCGCGACCGTAATCTGCTGCTTCATGAGCTGGTCGGCGGCGGTCTGAAAGCGCGCCTGCTCGCTTTTCTCGCGCACGAAAGCCTGCACCACCTTGATGCCGGCCAGGTTCTCCTGCAGCAGCGTGTTCAACGCTGACAGGCGCTGTTGCACCTTGATGAACAGCGGCTGGCTGAACATCCCGAAGAAGGCGAACAGGACGAAAGCCACCGGCAGGACGGGCAGCACCACCAGCGCAAGCTGGACATTGGTGGCGAAGATGATGATCAGCGCGCCGACAATCAGCACGGCCGCGCCGGCCAGTTGCAGCAGGCCCTGGCCGATGAACAGGCGCACCTTCTCGATATCGTCGGTGGCGCGAATCATCAACTGGCCGGTCTGGTTGCGGTCGTGATACGAGAACGACAGGCGTTGAATCTTGGCGAACAGGTCGTTGCGCATGTCGTACGCCACAGACTGCGAGTTGCGCTCCGCCCAGTAGGCCTGCAGGAAGGAGAAGATGCCGCGGAATATCGCGAAGAGCACGATAGCGACTGCCGACATCACCAGCACGCCGGGGGCGCCGGCCTTGTTCGCGGCCATGCGGGCAGCCAGGTCGGCGGGCGTCGTCCCTGCGGGCAGCTTGAGGAACTCAAGCATCTTCGGCAGCGCCTGGCTCAGGAAGGCAGGCGGTATCTTCTGCAGCGCCGACAGCATGGTGTCGGCGGTAACGCCCTGCGTCACGCCGTCGATCATGGCGCTCAGCAGGCGGGGGACCGCCAGCATGGACAGCGTGGCGATGAACAGGAAAATGTAAGGCAGGGCGGCCTCGCGGCGGTAGTGCGTGAGGTAGTTCAAAGCCCGCCGCATGGCAACCCAGTTAAGCGGTTGCCGCTGCGGCCGGCGCGGCATACGGTTCTGCATGGTGATCACTCCCGATGACGATACCTGTAAGGAATTGATGCGTGGATTCGATTACGGTTGCAGCGGGCGCTGGCGGGCTGCATCGCTGACGCGCGCCGACATGGCCAGCACGTGGTCGGCGATATGCTGCCCGGGGGACAACTGCTCGATCAGCTCCTGCAGCAACAGGCTGAGCTGGCGCGCTTTCTCCATCCCCATGCGCTGCAGCACTTCGTACAGGCGCCCGCCCATATCCACCGCCGGCACCTGGGCGAGCAGGCTGCGCGCCTGTTCGGTGACGAGCAGCGGCGTGCGGCGGCGGTCTTCGGGGTCCTTGCCGCGCACCACCAGCCCTTCGGCCTCCAGGCGGTCGATGATCGGCACCAGCGTCGACGGCGCAAGCATCATGTGGTCGCTCAGTTCACGGATGGTCGAGGGCCGGCAGTTCAGGATGCGCAACACCCCATATTGCTGGGCGCTCATGCCCGGCCAGAACTCCGCAAGCTTTTCATCCAGGTCCTGCACCATCAGTTTGGTACACACGCCTGTAAAGGAGCGTATCTCGACCAACAGCGGCATAAACCTTGTATCTCTCATTAGTGTAACCTATTGATTCTATGTCTAATCATTCGATGCCGAATCATACAGAGCCGAACGTCTTTTGTCAAGAAGCGCCGATGTCATACGCCCGCGCAGGGAGTATGGCGCTCATTTGTGCAGGAATTGTGAATGCGCGCCGGAAGAATGATGAAGTGGGCAGAATTTCAGACCCGGCGGATGTTGACTTAGCTAAGTGGTTAGTCTACGATGGATGAAATAAGGGAGGTTCTGGTTCCATGGCGTTGATTGTGAACATTCACGAGGCAAAAACAAATCTGTCCAGGCTTCTGGCGCGAGTGAGCGCCGGCGAGGAAGTCATCATAGCCAACCACGGCACGCCGGTGGCGCGGCTGGTGCCAATCGCTCCGAATTCCGAACAGCGAGTCCCCGGGCGTCTGGCAGGCATAGCTCATATTGCCCCAGACTTTAACGACCCGCTCCCGGAGGATGTTCTCGCGGAGTTTGAGAAGTGAAAGCCCTGCTGGATACGTATGCCTATCTGTGGTGGTTGATAGAACCTGGGCTGCTATCACCTGTTGCGCGCGATATACTGCTTGATGAAGGGCAATCAACTCGTATTCAGCGTCGTCAGCGGGTGGGAGATCGCCATAAAAGCCCACATGGGTAAGCTGGAATTACCAGGCGATCCAGAGCATCTTATCCCGCATCATCTCCGATTGGATGGGATTGAAATAATCCCTGTGCAGTTATCTCATGCGCTCCACACGTACCACCTGCCCGATCATCATCGCGACCCGTTCGACCGCCTGCTCGTTGCCCAGGCGCAACTGGAGCGTCTCCCCGTTATCACCGCCGATCCGCTGCTGACGTGTTACGATATTCAAATCCTCTGGTGAGTGCGATAGGGCACGATCTGACTTGCGTTCGCTTGCGAAACAAAAACTCACGTAAGCCATCGCAAGTCAAATCGGCGCGACTGGCGCATATTCAGCGCAGTTGTACAATAATTCTATTGATGTTTCGTCGTCGCAAACGGGTATGCCGGGTGCATACTGCCGGTCGATCTGAACGGTTGCGCTACCTATTGAAACCGCCATCCTCTGGCAGAAGCGCAGTTCATTCGATGCCTGTGCGCGACGGCATACACAGTTGAGACTGATTGCAATACGAACAGGGCGCAGCCCGCGCGCCTTTACAAGCGGGCATTACAACCTGGAGTAAGACCAACCATGAATCCTTCTATACAGACAACCGTCCCCTCCTATGTGCTTCCCGGCGAAGGCAATCCCCTGGATGCCATCTTCACGCCAAAGAGCGTTGCCGTCGTCGGCGCGACGGAGCGGGCGGGCAGTGTGGGACGCACGATCCTGTGGAACCTGATCAGCACCCCCTTCGGCGGGACGGTGTATCCAGTAAACCCCAGCCGCCCCAGCATCCTGGGCATCAAAGCCTACCCCAGCGTGAAGGCGATACCGGAGCCGGTGGACCTGGCCGTCATCGTCACACCGGCGGCCACCATCCCCGGCGTCGTCGGCGAGTGCGCCGATATCGGCGTGAAAGGGGCCATCGTCATCTCGGCGGGCTTTAAAGAGACCGGGCCGAAAGGGGTGGAACTGGAGCGCCAGTTGCTTGTGCAGGCCCGCCGCGGCAACATGCGCATCGTCGGGCCGAACTGCCTGGGCGTGATGAACCCCATCACCGGCGTGAACGCCACCTTCGCCAGCGCGATGGCGCGCCCCGGCAACATCGGCTTCATCAGCCAGAGCGGCGCCCTGTGCACCGCCGTGCTGGACTGGAGCTTCCGCGAGAATGTGGGCTTCAGCAGCTTCGTCTCCATCGGCTCGATGCTCGATGTCGGCTGGGGCGACCTGATTTACTATCTGGGCGACGACCCGCGCACGTCAGCCATCGTCATCTATATGGAAACCATCGGCGACGCGCGCGCCTTCCTTTCGGCGGCGCGCGAGGTGGCGCTGGTCAAACCCATCATCGTCATCAAGCCCGGCCGCACCGAAGGCGCGGCGCGCGCCGCGGCATCGCACACCGGCTCATTGACCGGCAGCGACGAAGTGCTGGACGCGGCGTTCCGCCGCAGCGGGGTGTTGCGCGTCAACAACATCTCCGATCTGTTTTACATGGCCGAGGTGCTTTCCAAGCAGCCGCTGCCGCGCGGCCCGCGCATGACCATCGTGACCAACGCCGGCGGCCCCGGCGTGCTGGCCACCGATGCGCTGATCACCGAAGGCGGCGAACTGACCGATGTCTCGCCCGACGCCATGAAGGCCTATAACGAACTGCTGCCTTCGGCCTGGAGCCACAATAACCCGATCGACATCCTGGGCGACGCGGAGCCGGAGCGCTACGCCAAGGCGCTTGAGATTGCCGCGCGCGACCCCAATAGCGACGGCATGCTGGTCATCCTCACCCCGCAGGCCATGACCGACCCCACGCAGACCGCTGAGGCGCTGAAGGCCTACGCCAAGATCGAAGGCAAGCCCGTGCTGGCCAGTTGGATGGGCGGCCCGATGGTGGCAGCCGGCGAGACGATTCTCAACCGCTATAACATCCCCACCTTCGCGTACCCCGACACGGCCGCCAAGATGTTCATGAACATGTGGCGCTATGCCTACAACCTGAAGGGCATTTACGAGACGCCCATGCCGACCGACAGCACCGGCGCCGGCCCCGACCGCGAAGCCGCGCGCGAAATCATCAACAAAGTGCGCAACTCCGGGCGCACCATCCTGACCGAGTTCGAGTCCAAGCAGTTGCTGGCGGCTTACGGCATCCCGACCGTGGAGACGCGCGTGGCAAAGAGCGAAGCCGACGCGATGCAGGCAGCCGGCGGGATCGGCTACCCCGTCGTCCTGAAGCTGAACTCGGAGACGATCACCCACAAGACCGATGTGGGCGGCGTGCAGTTGAACCTGCGCGACGCCGACGCGGTGAGGCGCGCCTATAACGCCATCGCGGCATCGGTGGCGGAGAAGGCGGGCGCAGAGCATTTTCAGGGCGTCACCGTGCAGCCGATGGTGAAGCTGGACGGCTACGAGATCATCCTGGGCAGCAGCATCGATCCGCAGTTCGGGCCGGTGCTGCTGTTCGGCACCGGCGGCCAGCTCGTCGAGGTGTTCAAGGACCGCGCGCTGGCGCTGCCGCCGCTGAACACCACGCTGGCGCGCCGCATGATGCAGCAGACCCGCATCTTCAAGGCGCTGCAGGGCGTGCGCGGGCGCAAAGCCATCGACCTGGCCGCGCTTGAGCAACTGATGGTGCGCTTCAGCCAGTTGATCGCCGAGCAGCGCTGGATCAGCGAACTCGACATCAACCCGCTGCTGGCGTCGCCCGAGCACCTGCTGGCGCTGGACGCGCGCGTGGTGCTGCACGACCTGAGCGTCACCGAGGATAAGCTGCCGCGGCTGGCCATTCGCGCCTACCCGATCAAGTACGTCGGCCAGTTCACGCTGAAGGAAGGCACAACCGTCAACATTCGCCCGATCCGCCCCGAGGACGAACCGCTGCTGGTGAAGTTCCACGAGACGCTGTCCGACCGCACCGTGTACGGCCGTTACTTCCAGCAGCTCAACCTGAGCCAGCGCGTCGCGCACGAACGCCTGACGCGCATCTGCTTCATCGACTATGCGCGCGAGATGGCGCTGGTCGCGGAGCACAAGGATGCCGCCGGCGAAACACACATCCTGGGCGTCGGGCGCCTGACCAAGGTGCACGGCCTGAGCGAAGGGCGTTTCTCCGTCATCGTCACCGACGCCTATCAGCATCACGGGCTGGGCACCGAGCTGCTGCGCCGCATCATCGATGTGGCGCGCGCCGAGAACGTGAAGCACGTCTCAGCCGATATCATGCCGTCGTGCGCCGACATGCGCCGTATCTGCGAAAAGGTCGGCTTCACCGTCGACCAGTCGAGCAGCGCCGGCCTGGAACGAGTGGAGATTGACCTGTAGGGCGGTTGCCTGAGCGCGCCGCACAGGGACCGGGACACTGGTTCCGGTCCCTTTTTTCATGCGCGCGCCGATGAGCGCCCGGCTTTTCAAGAAGTGTCCAAAGCTGCGACCGAATGCATCTACCCCGGCATGGGGCACATCATCGGTCCGGACGAGATTCAACAGGCCCGCCATCCGCTTTCGCCCCCACCAGAAACCACGTCTCCATGATGCCGCGGCCCTTGATATCGATCAGGCCGCGCCGCTCGCAGACGAAGTCGTCTCGTATCAGATCGCAGGTGGCGCGGGTCACCTGAATGCGCGCCGCCACCCCCTGCGTCTCCATGCGGCTGGCGATGTTCACCACATCGCCCCAGATGTCGTAGACGAACTTCTTGCGCCCGATGACGCCGCCGATCACCGGGCCGGAGTTGATGCCCGTGCGGAACTGCAGCGCCAGGCCGCTGCGCGCGCGCAACTCGTCGATATAGGCCTGCATATCCAGCGCCAGGCAGGCCAGCCGCCGGGCGTGATCCGGCTGACGGCGCGGCACGCCGGCGGCGGCCATGTAGTTATCGCCCATCGTGCGGATTTTCTCCACGTCGTACTTCTCCGCCAACTGGTCGAAGTGCGTGAAGATGTCGTTCAGCAGATGCACCACTTCGTGAGGGGCCATGTGCGCTGTCAGCGGTGTGAATCCCACCAGGTCGGTGAACAGGATGCTGGCGCTCTCGAAGCTGTCTGCGATGGTGCGGTCTTCGTTTTTCAGAATCATGGCGATTTCGCGCGGCAGCATATTCAGCAGCAGATTCTCGCTCTTCTCCTGCTCGATGTGGAGCAGGCGGTAGGCTTCGTTTTTGCGGTCGATGAAGAATCCCAGAATCAGCAGGCAGATGCTGGACACGCTGCCGACATTGAACACGAAGAAAGCCAGGATCAGGTAGTCCGGCAGGTTGTTCGGATGCGCGGCGTAGGGATGCAACGCCGCCGCCGTCGCAATCAGCACGATGTAGGCCAGCCACCACCAGCGCGCCTGCCGCAGCGGGTAGAAAAACATCGCGCCAACCGGCGATGCCAGCGACCACACGACGACCGCGCTGGAATTCCACAGGCCTCCCAGCAGGAGCGTGTGGATGAACGGCACCAGCAGTCCCAGCATCAACTGCATGAACAGGAACGGCAGGTGGCGCCGGGTGCGCGCAAACACGAGCAGGCTGGCCGCCGTGGGGATGGATTTCTGCAGCCGCAGGTCGCTGCTGTCATTGGGGTCGATACCGATCCGTTGAGGGAAGCTCGCAAGAGACCATACACCAGACATCGCCACCTCGCCAGTACCATACACGAGCCGCGGTACAACAGGCATTCATACTATCACGGCTGCCTGGCCGGCGTTGCGTGCGGTACCGCTGGCGACCTGCTCAAGGCCGCATGCGCGTCCAGCGCAGCATCACATACAGGATGCGCGCCGCGGCCAGCAATGAGCCGCCTGCGCTCCCGCCCACTTTGTCCTCGCCGGAAAAACGTTCGCGGTAACTGACCGGCACTTCGCGGATGGGGGCCTTGCGGCGGGCGGCTTTCGCCAGCATCTCCATCGGCCAGCCGTATTCCGGCTCCCGCAGGTTCAGCGCCTGCAGCAGATCGCGCCGGATGGCGCGGAACGGACCCAGGTCGGTCAGGTGCACGCCGTACAAAATGCGAAAACCGGCGGCGACCAGGCGATTGCCGAAGACCTGATGAAACGGCAGCGACCCTGCCGCGACCCGGTAGCGCACGCGCGCGCCCAGCACCAGGTCGGCGACGCCCTTACGGATGGGCAGCAGCAGCGCGGGAATCTCCACCGGCACAAAGCTGCCGT
>JAKALH010000063.1 GCA_021813225.1 Chloroflexota bacterium | reverse complement strand
CGGACTTCAGCAATCCCGCGCAGCAGGTCAGCTTCGGCACCAGCGGGCACCGGGGTACGCCACTGGACGGCAGTTTCACCGAGGCGCACATTGCGGCAATCGCTCAGGCGATCTGCGAGTACCGCGCTGCTCATGCGATCAATGGGCCGCTGTATATGGGCAAGGATACCCATGCCGCTTCGTCGCCCGCGCAACGCACCGCACTCGAAGTGCTGACTGCCAATGGCGTACAGTCGTTTATCCAGAAGGATGATGGTTATACCCCCACACCGGCCATTTCGCATGCCATATTGCAGTACAACCGCGGTCGCAGCGCGGGCCTGGCTGACGGCATCATCATTACGCCGTCGCACAATCCCCCTGCTGACGGCGGAATAAAGTACAACCCGCCGGAGGGCGGCCCGGCTGATACGGCCACAACGCGATGGATTCAGGACCGCGCCAACGATCTTCTCCGCGATGGCAATAAGGGCATACGGCGCATCGCGTACGAGACCGCCCTTAAGGCGCCCAATACGCATCACGACGACTATGTGCATCCGTATGTCGATGATCTCAGCAGCAGCATCGATTTGGATGTTATCCGGTCATCCGGCGTGCGCATCGGCGTCGACCCACTGGGCGGCGCTGCGCTGGCATACTGGGACCCGCTGCGCGAACGCTATGGCCTGCAACTGACAGTTGTCAATAAGCAGCTGGACCCCACATTCAGCTTTATGACTGTGGACCATGACGGCAAAATCCGTATGGACTGTTCCAGTCCATATGCGATGGCAGGTCTGATAAACCTGAAAGACAAGTTTGACATTGCATTCGGCAACGACCCGGATGCCGACCGCCACGGTATCGTGACCCGCTCCACAGGTCTGATGAACCCGAACGACTACCTGGCCGCGGCGATCTATTATCTGCTGCAGCACCGCCCCCGCTGGCCGCATGAATCTGCCGTGGGCAAGACCCTGGTGAGCAGCACGCTCATCGACCGCATTGTCGTGGCCCTGGGTCGCAAGCTGTGCGAGGTGCCGGTTGGCTTCAAGTGGTTTGCGCCGGGCCTTTTTGACGGCGCATTATGCTTCGGCGGCGAGGAAAGCGCCGGCGCCAGTTTCCTGCGGCAGGATGGTACCGTCTGGACAACAGATAAGGATGGACCGCTGCTGGGTTTGCTCGCCGCCGAAATCACCGCGCGTCTGGGCAACGATCCCGGCACACTGTATAAACAACTGGCGCACGCTTTCGGCAAACCCTATTACACGCGAATCGACGCACCGGCGACACTGCAGCAGAAGAAAGCCCTGCTGGCCTTGTCGCCGACCGCTGTCAGTGCAGATAGACTCGCCGGCGACCTGATCGTCTCCAAACAGACCAGAGCGTCTTGTAACAGCGCATCAATCGGCGGTTTGAAGGTGGTCACAGCGAGGGGCTGGTTCGCTGCCCGCCCCTCCGGCACCGAGAATATCTATAAACTGTATGCCGAGAGCTTTGTCAACCGCTCGCACCTGCGCGACATCATCGAACAGGCGCAGGAGATTATCAGTAAATCTCTGGCCGGATAACTCAATCGCGCAGCGAAACCCAACTGCCCAGCAGTGCGGGCGGCTAGTCGATCACCACCTTGCTCAGGTCATCGGCAGATTCGGGATACTGCATATGAAGCCCTTTCAGGGTTTTCGCCAGCGTTGTCGCCACCACGAGGTTGCGATACCATTTCTTGTTTGACGGCACGATATACCACGGCGCCCACGGCGTGCTCGTTTCGCTCAGGGCATCCTCGTACGCCTGCATGTAGTCCGGCCACAACTTGCGTTCTGCCAGATCGCCGACGTTGAACTTCCAATGTTTCGAGGGGTCGTCAAGCCGAGCCTGCAAGCGCTTTTTCTGTTCATCTTTTGTGATGTGCAGGAAGAATTTCATTATCGTCGTGCCTTCATCGGCCAGTGCGCGCTCGAAGTTGTTGATGATGGCGTAACGCTTTTTCCATACAGGCTTGGGAACCAGATTGTGCACACGCACAATCAGCACGTCTTCATAATGGCTGCGGTTGAAGATGACGATCTCGCCCCGGGCCGGCGTCTGGCTGTGTACACGCCAGAGAAAGTCGTGGTCCAGCTCTTCGGCTGTAGGCGCTTTGAAGCTGGCGACGCGCACACCCTGCGGATTCGTTGTGTCGAATACATGCGAGATTGTGCCGTCCTTACCCGCTGTATCCATGGCCTGCAGCACGATCAGAATTCTGTGCTTGTGTTCGGCATACAGGAGTTCCTGCAACTGATCGAGTGCCAGTTCGGTTTTATCGGCCTGCTTCGCCACACCGTCGCCTTTTTTATTTCCGTCGGTGTCATCGGGGTCCCAGTCATCAAGATGCACTTTCGTTCCCGGCTTGACGCGATACTTCTCCATGTACCCTCCAACTGCAATTGCAGGATTCGTTCGTTCCGATTCTACAACCACCTCCTGTGATGCCCTCGACAGGCCTGAACGGGTGTTCTACAATGGGCGGATGCCAGTCGATGTGTCGCAGTTAATTCAGCAATTGAGCCGTATGACGGCGCAAGCCGGCACCGCACGGGAATGGCGCGAAACGCGCATCGCAGAGTTGCGGCGCGTTTTCGAGGCGGGCCACGACGCGACATTCATCGCTGCAGCACAGGCAACGATCGATAATCTGCCGGGTAATCGCTGGAGTTCTGCGGTATTTGATGCAGGCGAACCGCTGAACCAATGGCACGCTGTTGCGAGGGATGCGGAGCCTGAACAGTATGCGCTGGTTGCTACAGATGGCTCGCAAATCATGGCGGACCGGCACAAGGCTGTCCTGTATGCCGCGATACAGGTAGCCGGTATCTGCATCGTCTATGGGGCGGCCAGTTCCTCTGTGGCAGTGCAGAAAGCCGTGAAAGAGACTGAGCAAAAACCGCTGCGAATCCTGGGTGAGGATGAACTGTACGATGAAATAACCGGTGAACTCATTCCCCCCGGAGATATCAGCAACGAGCGGGACCTGCTTGAGATCGAACTGCTCGCAACGTTATGCGAGCGATTTCGTGCCGCCGATCTGCAACCCATCGCTGTTGCCGACGGAAGCCTGGTGCCCTTCTCGCTCCTGAATGAACCATTCGTGCGGAATAATCCTGGCCGCGCCGCCGCGCAACTGGAACGTGTCAGCCGGGCCCTCGACCGCATGCGGCGCAGCGAGGCCATCGTCGCCGGCTATATCGACAGACCCAACAGCAACACCATCGCGCGCGCCTGCGCACTGGCAGACCTTACGGCTGATGTTCTCGGCGACGAAGCGCGATTAACTTCTGCGCTGAGCAAACTCGGCCAGAACATGCGCGGTATCACCGACCGGGCGCTGCTTGAGGACCTGCTGCCATATGACTATCGAACGGCGCTATTCAAACCGGCATGGCTGATTAACTCACCGGCGTACCTGGGACAGGCAGGACACACAATGTATGGCTGCTATCTGGTTGTCGGACCGCGCGAGAAAACCATCATCCGGCTTGAGGTGCCGGTCTGGTGCGCCTCGCCCGACCGGGTCGAGGTAATTGCCAGCGCCATGCTCAGACACACACACATGGGTGGCGGTTATCCGCTATGCTTAAAGGCTGCACATGAGGAAGCAGTATTGACACATGCGGATGAGCAGGCCATCGATCGCGCCATGCAGCGCAGCCTGGTGGAACAGGGTATCGTCACCAGACCGTCATCCAAGCAGGAAGCAAAGGAAAGGCGATAAATGATTGTCGGTAAGGTACTGCACGCCAACATGCGCTCGTTCGTTTTCGGCACCCGCATTCCGGAAAGCGATGTCCCCACGTTCGGCGCGCTGGTGCAGACTCATAACCCCTATCGGCAGTCAACCATATACGGCTTGATCTATGACATAGCTATCAACGACGATGAGCGCGGCATGGCCAAATTGCTGTCCGTCGCCGAAGATGCGCGCGATCAGGATATCGAGTGGCTGCGTAATCAATTGATTCCGCTTGAGGTCAGTGTGCTGTGCGTTGGGTATCGCAGCCAGGCCGGGCAGCCAATCCGGCAAGGTCTGCCGCCGCAACCGCCCATCGCGCTGCATGGCATCGAAAGTTGCGATGCCAGCGAAACTGCTGTCTTCACAGAGCGGCTGGATTTCTTCAGGCTTGTGCTGGAGTCTCGTGACGTGCCCATCGACGAACTGCTGGCGGCCGCCATCAGGAACGGCATCGAAGCCCGGCCAAAGGGGCGGCAAAAGGAATTCGCCCTGGCATGCGGGCGTGAACTGGCCCGCCTGCTGGTCAAAGACGGTCTGCGCCTGGAAGGGCTGCTGCGGCGACTGCAATACACCTATGCGGATGAGTCCACTGCGAGGATAGTCAATTGAGTATGGCTGACAACCTGCTATCGGATCGCAATCCATTCACCCCCGCGGACCGCGCCCGCGTTTCGGGCAGGCGCGACCGCCTGGGCATCGTCGTCGGCGGGTCACTTAACGAAGGTCTGGATATCAAGATCGATCGAGAGACGATAATCGAAGGCCTGGCAGTAGGCAGTTACGTGACGATTGACGGGCAGACCGATCGCCGTTTCTTCGGTCTGGTCACGGATATCAGCCTGGACTCCGTCGACGCGAATATCCAGCGAATGCCGCCGGCGCTGGATGAGTACATTGCGCAGGTATATCGCGGCACTGCCGTCTACGGCATCCTGCATGTGAAACCCATGCTGGTGCTGGAAGCCGGCAGCCCCGATCCCAGGCCGATTCGCACGGTGCCGACCCATTTCACTGCTGCGTATCGCGCCACGCCCGAGGAAGTGCATGAAATCTTCGCGGTCGAAGACCAGGGCAGCTATCAGATTGGCCAGTCCGTAGACGATGAATCCATCAAGATCAACCTGAACCTGGAACAGTTTGTGGAACGCTCCAGCGCCGTCTTTGGCCGCAGCGGGACGGGCAAGACCTTCCTGACGCTGCCGCTGCTCGCTAATGTCATCAAGCAGAAAGTTGCGTCGGTGCTGGTCTTTGACATGCACAACGATTACGGCTACACGCTGAAAGGCGACAAGTCGAAGAAATACAAAGGACTCAAACAGCTTGCGTCGATCAGTTCCAGCGTCGTTGTTGTCACACTCGATGAAGAGTCATCGCGCGCGCGCCATGCCAGCTATGAGTTTGCGCTGACAATCGGGTACGATCAGATCGAGCCGGAAGACATCGAGTCGCTGCAGGGTGTGCTCAGCCTGAGCGATGTGCAGGTGAACGCGCTGTATGAAGTCAAGCGCAAGTTCCAACGCAACTGGATCCGCAATCTGCTGAGCGACGAAAATGACGCCGATGTGCAGGAAATGCTGGATAAAAAACAGATCATGAGCGGGACCTACTTCGCGATGCAGCGCAAGCTGAAACGCCTGCTCAAGTTCAGCTTTGTGAAGGAACAAACCACCGACGACGCAGTTCAGCGTATCGTGAATCAGCTCCTTGAGGGCAGGAGTGTCGTCGTCGAATTCGGGCGATACGGGAACGACCTGCCTGCTTATGTGTTCGTCGCCAATTACATCACGCGCCGTATCCACGAAAAATATGTGGCGATGAAGGAAGCGGCGGAAGGCGGCGGCGCCGAACCGCACCAACTGGTCATCGCGGTTGAGGAAGCGCACAAATTCCTTGACCCTTCGGTTGCTGGATTGACGATCTTCGGCACCATCGCTCGCGAGTTGCGCAAATACAATGTCACACTCCTGATCGTCGACCAACGCCCCAGCCAGATCGACGCAGAAGTCATGTCGCAGATCGGCACGCGCATCACGTGCGCGCTCAGCGACGAGAAGGATATCAATGCCGTCTTCACCGGTATGAGCGGTGGTTCGCAATTGCGCAGCGTGCTGGCATCACTGGACAGCAAACAACAGGCGCTCATCATGGGTCACGCCGTGCCGATGCCGGTTGTCGTCAAGACGCGCGAGTATGGGCAGGACGTGTACATGGAGTTCACGGGTGCCGTCAGGTCTTCTGCTGAACAGCATGCCATTAACCAGCGCAGGTTGGGGCGCAGCGACGACGAAGGTCTGATCTGAATACTGCCGATGAGCATCGTCGTCTCCCATCTTTCCTATGCATATCGCAGCCACACCGAACAGGCTCTCCACGATGTTTCGGCGGAGTTCCGTCCCCGCGAAGTAACCCTGATAGCCGGTGCGAGCGGGTGCGGCAAAACGACCCTCATCCGCTGCATCAACGGGTTGATCCCGCAGAGCTACACCGGCGGGCAACTATCGGGCCAGATCATGCTGTTCGGGCAGGACAATTCAAAACTTAAGCTGGCTGATATTTCGCAACTGGTCGGAACGGTGCTGCAGGGCCCAGAGCGCCAGATTGTCGCCACGGAAGTCAATGGCGAAATTGCCTTTGGACTCGAAAACCTGGGGCTGGCGCGCGAAGAGATACGGTCACGCATTCAGCACACGGCCGCATTGCTCCACATCGAGCCGCTGCTGGGACGCCAGACATTCCTGTTGAGCGACGGCGAAAAACAGAAGGTTGCACTGGCCGGCGTGCTGGCGATGCGCCCGCGTGCCATTCTGCTCGATGAACCTCTCGCGTCACTCGACCCGGAATCGGGTCACGAGACCTTATCAGTCATGCGAGAACTGGCTGACGCCGGGATCGCCGTCGTCATCATCGAGCATCGCATCGAAGACGTGCTGGACATCAAGCCCGAACACTGCGTGTATATGAGCGCCGGGCGCGTCATCTACGACGGAGATGCCCGTGGCCTGCTCGATGCAGCCGACTGGCGCGAGATGAAGCTGCCTGCGCCCGTAATCATCCGTAAAGTACGCGCTGAGAAGTCAACCACCGCACCCGTTTTCCAACCTGCGTTGCGCGGAGGTGATTCAGCCCGGTACACGCCGCTCATCGAATACCAGCGTGTCGGTTTCCGATATGACGACGGCCCGGAAGTCCTGCACGATGCGACTTTCGCCGTCCGGCCGGGAGATATCATAGCCGTCATTGGCCCGAACGGCGCCGGCAAGACGACACTGTTAAAACACGCTATTGGCCTGAACCGTCCGACACGCGGCAGAGTCCTGATCAACCAGCAGGACAGCGCGAAACTATCCGTTGCGCAGATTGCGCGCACGGTTGGTTACGTATTCCAAAGCCCCAGCCACATGTTATTCGCGCCCACCGTGCGCGAAGAACTCAGCTTCGGCCCGCACAACATCGGGCTGGATCCGCGTACGATCGAGGCGAACATTACATACGCACTGAGCGCTGTCAGCCTGCCCGATAGCGCCAATCTTGCGCCGCTGGCATTGAGCTTCGGGCAGCAGAAGCGAATCAGCATTGCCAGCATCCTGACCATGAATCCACGCGTACTGGTGATGGACGAGCCGACGACCGGTCAGGACTATGCCTCCTACACCCACTTCATGAACGATATTGTTTCGCGCGTCAACGCGGGGGCGGATCGCAAGGCAGGTTTTTACGAGGCGCTCATCTTTATCACGCACGACCTCGACCTGGGCATAACCTACGCTAACCGCATCATCGCCGTCGTGGATGGCATCATTGTGGCTGACGGCGCGCCAGAGGATATCCTGCGCGATCAGGCGCTGTTAATGCGCAGCCATGTACGCGCTACTTCTCTTTTACAGGCTAATACCAGTTTGCTGGGGCGGGGCATGCGGTTTATGCCTGCCGCATCACTCGCCGGAATGACCAGGGTACTGGATGACAACGCATGATCACCGGCTGGCAATACAAACCGCGTGCGACGCTGCTCCAGCGACTTGACCCAAGAGCGCGCCTGGCTTTCTATTTCTGTTTCCTTTTCAGCGTGTTCATGTTCTGGGACGTGCGTGTACTCGCCGGATTCCTCGCACTGACGATTGTGGTCATCCGATGTGCCGGTCTGTCCTGGCGCGAAACAGGACGAGCCTGGCTGCTTGTGCTTGGTTTCACCAGTTTCTACGGGCTTGTGACGCTGTTCACGGGCCAGGTTGGCAGGCAGTTCTACCAGACCGAGCATGTCATCGCGTCCTGGCAGGCGCCGCTTACTTTATTCGGCTGGCAGCCGGTGATCAGCATCAGCACCGAGCGCATTTACCTGGCATTGAGCCAGTTCGCGCGGGTTGTCGATATCGCAGCGATGACGGTGCTGATCCCCTACACTTTCGACCCCGCATTGTATGGCATTACCTTTCGCCGCCTGGGTTTGCCGGATAAACTTGCATTCGCACTGGACCTGACCATGCGCTTCGTACCCAGCCTGGGGCGCGACTTTGCCATGACGATGGATGCTCAGAAGGCGCGCGGATATGAACTGGAGCGCCGTGAAGGAGGGTTGCTCGGTCAGGTGCGTAAACTCGCGCCTTTGCTGGTTCCGGTGATTATCCACAGCATTATCAACGGCGAGGAAATCACCGATGCCATGGACTTGCGCGCCTTCGGGACCCGACCGCGCACCTGGCTGCGCGATTTGAGGTTCGCGCCTCGCGACTACGCGGTTGTGGCGCTCAGTTTCACGATGCTTGCCGTATCGGCTGGCGCCAGCCTGCTTGGGTACGGACGATTCTGGACGCCTTGAGGCAGCCTAGCGCAGTATCTGGTTGAGGAATGCGCGCGTGCGTTCTTCGCGCGGATCAGAGAAAAATTCCTGCGGGGAATTCTGCTCGACAATCAACCCTTTATCCATGAAGATGATCTCATCGGCAGCGTTACGCGCAAACCCCATTTCATGCGTCACGACGACCATGGTCATGCCTTCTTTAGCCAATTCCTGCATGACATCCAGCACTTCCTTGATCATCTCCGGGTCGAGTGCCGATGTCGGCTCGTCGAACAGCATAACCTTGGGATTCATCGCCAGCGCCCTCGCGATGGCGACGCGCTGTTGCTGCCCGCCGGACAATTGATCGGGATAGTTGTCAGCTTTCTCCGGGATGCCGACGCGCTCCAGTTGTCGTCGCGCCACGCGCTCGGACTCGTCGCGGTTCCGTTTACGCACGACTTTCTGCGCCAGCATGATATTTTCGAGCGCCGTGAGGTGCGGGAACAGGTTAAACTGCTGAAACACCATGCCAACTTCCGCGCGTATGGCGTTGATGTCTTTGTGGTTGTGCGTCAGCCGGATGCCATCGACCCAGATCTCACCGCTCGTCGGCACTTCCAGATGGTTGATGCAGCGCAAGACCGTGGACTTACCCGAACCACTTGGACCGATGATGACCAGTACCTTGCCCTGTTCAACCCGCAGTGACACGCCGTTAACCGCATCAATCCGGCCAAACTGTTTGACCAGGTTCTTGATGACGATCATCGGCTGTTTCGCGCTAGGAACCGCGCCCATTCTTGCCCATCCTGTTTTCAAACCACTTGACGCCGAGTGAAAGGATTATCGTCATTGTAAGGTACATGAACGCCAGTGTGTTGTAGGTCTCCGGGTAGCGGAAAGAGGCTGATACATACAGCCGGGCCTCCTGTGTTATATCGCGAACCCCCAGCACCGAAACCAGCGATGAGTCTTTCAGCATGGCAATGAAGTCATTGCCCAACGGCGGCAAAACCCGCCGAATGGCCTGCGGAAGAATGACGTAGCGCATCGCCTGCACGTAGCTCATGCCCAGAGAGCGCGCTGCTTCCATTTGCCCACGGCCTATCGACTCGATGCCGGCGCGGAATGTCTCGGCTTCAAAGCCGCCATAAGCCAGAGCCAGTGCGATCATGGCGCGCGCCAGCAGCGTAACATCCTGGGTATTCGAGGTGAGCATGAAGTTAGTCTCGCCCAGAACAGGAATGAGCGCCATGCCAATGGCATTCAATACCGTAAAAAATGCCGGCGTGAGAACAAAGGCGACATAAAAGATCTGCACAAGCATCGGCAGACCTCGGATGACCTGCACGTACAGGGTAGCCAGGTTGAATATGAGGCGATTCCTGGATACACGGCCCAGCCCGGCGATCAGCCCTAGAATAATCGCGCAGGTAAACGCAACGAGTGTGACGAAAATGGTCGTTACGATGCCTTGCGTTAACTTGCTCAGTATGACGGAGTAAAGTTCATTCGTCAGAAACTGGTATAGCAGTATGATGCCGGCCAGTATGAGAAACAGCAACCACCACGGCAGCCGTGAAAGCCACTGCACGAAATTAGACTGGGTTGAGGTGCGTTTTGCGATACTTTGTGTTGCAGCCATGAATGCCTCGTTCAACAGGGAGACCTGCAAGGCGCGTGCGGCCTTGCAGGTCTCTTGCTGACTCCCGCTATACGAGCACTATAGCGAGCGCCAGTTGACGCAGACAGCAGGTCATTTGCCCGGTGTGGCAGTCGGCGCGGCTGTCGGTCCTGGTTTGACCTCGTCATAAGTCATCTTGAACGACGGGCCGAACCATTTCTCGTT
>JAKALH010000062.1 GCA_021813225.1 Chloroflexota bacterium | reverse complement strand
TAGAGGTCGCCTGTGGCGTCAGTGTGGGACGGGCTGTGGGCAGCGGAGCGGTCTGGCTGGGCACCGGTGTGCCCTCGCTGGCGCTTGCGCCACACCCGCTGATGGCTGCCATCACAGCGGCAGCAGCGGTAAGCGCCATGATCTTGTGACGAAACATCAACACGACGGCATTATACTGGCATGCGCATTGCGAACCGCATCAGCCGATGAGAAGTGCAGGGTTATCAAGCCGCATGAAGATCAAGCGAGCGACGGTTTTGCCGATCGTGTTTGTCACACTGTTGGGTGTTGTCGTCGCGTTGTCCGCTTCGTTGCCACAAGGCCGGCGCAGCATCATGCCGGTGACGATTGTGTATGCTCCTGCGCATGCGATGACGTCCGAACCGCCGGGCGCCCGTACAGGCATCGGCCCGGAGCCGGCGACATCTGATCCCGCTGCACAATCGCAGGCATCTGCACTGGCGTACTCCGGCGCGCTACTGCCTGCATTTGCCGGCGACCTGAATAACCTGACACAGGCCACTCGCTATGATATTGTCCTGCAGCTTAATAATGATCTGCACCACGCGGACGGCATACAGACAATCCGTTACACAAACCGGGCTGCCACGGCACTGCATGAAGTCATGTTGCGCTTATACCCGAACACCGACTATCTGGGCGGCCAGATGCACGTATTTGACGTCAAAGTAGACGGATCCTCCGTGACGCCGCTGGCTTTTCTGCGCCCTGGCCAGGCGTTGACGTTGACCAACAGCCCGCCGGTCACGGACACGTCCGTCATTACGGTGCCTTTGCCGCAGCCATTGCAGCCGGGTGATGTCACGACACTGGCCCTCGCTTATACGCTGACCATTCAACCGCGCACGAGCAACGGATATCTGACGTATGGCTGGGCGGACCGTATTCTGGCGCTGCCGGATGCCTATGCCATGGTTCCCGTCTACGATGCCGATGGATGGCATGTGGACGCTGCGCCGAGTTACGGCGATATCGTGTATGCCGAGATCAGTCTGTACCGCGTACGCATTACAGCGCCGGCAGAGCTGGTGATTGTGGCAACAGGCGCCTGCAGCCGGCAACTGGACAGCGCAGACCAGCCGGTTGCGCCTGAAAAAGCTCTGCATCCACGGGCAGTAACCGACTGCCAGGCCGGGCCTGTGCGTGACTTTGCCATCCAGGCCAGCGCGGTGTTTCAGGTCGTCAGCCAGACTGTGAGCACGGATGCCGGCCCTGTCGCCGTCAGCAGCTATTACATGCCCGAATACCAGCGGGGCGGACAACGCGCGTTGGAGTACGCCAGTGCGGCGTTGCTGGATTACTCGCGGCGCTTCGGCCCGTATCCGTATAAGGAAATGAAGGTATTCCCTTCGGCCACCACCGCCGGCGGAATTGAATACCCGATGCTTGCCGGCGTGCTGGATACCCTGTACGGCGCCGACCCGGCATCGTTGGAATTCATCGTTGCGCACGAAGTCTCACACCAGTGGTGGTACGGCATGGTCGGCAGCGACCAGATCATGGAACCGTGGCTCGATGAGTCGCTGGCGCAGTACAGCACCTCCCTGTATATCGAAGGCCGCTATGGCCGCGCCGTTGCCGATGCACAACGCAACGAACGCTTCACACAGCGCTACCAGCAGGAACTGAACACCGGCCACGACGCGCCAGTGGACCAGCCCACCGCGGCATTTGACCGCTCGATGTACTTTACGATCATCTACGGGAAAGGCCCGTTGTTTTACGGCGCTGTGCGCGCTGCGGTCGGCGACGCCCAGTTCAATACCTGGTTGAGGACATTCTTTATGCGGTACCGCTACAGGATCGCGCACCGCGACGACCTGCTCAATCTCGCCGACGAGATGGGTATTGGTCTGCAGGTGCGCATGGCATTCGATCAGTGGATGCGCCGGGTGTATGCCCATTGAAAGACGACGCGAACCACAGGTGTGTTGATTGGTGGCTAATCGCTGGATCGGTCCGGTATGAACAGGGTGACACCCTGCCAGGGTATCCGCGGTCTGTTCCTGCCGCTGTCCGCCGGATAACCGACTGTAATCAGCGCCTGAGGTTCCCAATCGTCGGGCAACTTCAGCGCCTGTACGACTGCGCGCTGGCAGAATAACGGTGCACACATCCAGCAGGCGCCCAATCCGAATTCGGTGGCCCGTAACAGGATGTTCTGTGTGGCTGCCGAAGTCGCTTGGACGGCCATCCAGTGCTCTGCTTCATTGCGCCGATCGTCAGGGTAGCGGTCCATATCGCGCATGCTCAGACAGGCCAGAATGGAGATCGGCGCGCCGGTGATTCGCTGATACGAGTGTTCCACATCTGCGGCGATCAACTCCGCTGCCACGCCGTCGCGTGACAGGTCGGCGCGCAGTTGGTCGCCCATTACGCGCGCCAGTACCTGCCGCATGGCTCCGCTGACCACGGCGAATCGCCAGGGCTGTCGATTGTGCGGCGAAGGCGCGCGTGTTGCCGCATCCAGAAGCGCACCAATCGTCTGCGGCGCAACAGGTTCAGCCGTATAACGGCGGATCATACGGCGGCGATAGATGACCGAGGGTGATTCCATGGCGCCAGCTTGCTGTGCGAATTCACTCAGAGACGTGTGCAGGCATCAGGCATACAGGTCCATGGCTGCCGGTCGTATGATTTCGGCGGCGCTGCCGTCGCGGCGTGTGTACGTCACGCCGCGCACCAGCACCGCCGGCACACCTTCAGCCGCCTGACCGAGCACCAGCGTGGCCGCAGATGCCACCATGTCCGCAAGTCCGATCTCCGTATGTTGCAGGGCGTAACCGAACAGGTCCAGACGGCCACGCCAGTCTTCCATGCCGGGCATGCCTGCAACGCCGACGGCAACGCCGACGGTTCCGCTGCGATGTGGCCGGCCATGACTGTCGACGATGACCACTGCTATATGGATGTTGAGTTCGCGTTCCAGACAGTCTTCGATTGCCCGGGCGCTGCGATCCGGGTCAGTGGGCATCAACAGCACTATATCCAGATCAGTTGCGACGTTGGAATGGTCGATAGCGGCGTTAGCAGAAACGAATCCCAGCCGGTGCCGGGTAATCAACACTCCCGGAGCAGCGCGCGATACAGCTTCGGACTCATCGAGGATCAACTGGACCAGTCGTGCATCCTTGCGCGTAGCCAGCGCCAGTTCCTGCGCGCGTTCCGATGGCCGGACATCGCGCAGATTGCAGAAGCGCCCCTCGGCTTTGGAGACGATCTTGGACGTGACGACGAGGATGTCGTCGTTTTGCGGCTGCATGGTGCGCAGTCGCGCCAGCAACAGCGTCGCGAGATCGTCACCCGACTGAATGATGGGAAGCCCCTCGACCGGAATGAGTTCTATCATGCGTCTTTTACAGGCCGGTGATGCGGATGCCCGCGCCTTTGATCTTGTGACGGCGGTTGATACCCAGCAGGATTGGCGTCATCCCCTCGACCACAACGGCATTATCCAGCGGGCCGGCATCCCAGCCTCTCATCCCGGCGTCTGCAACCAGTTGCAGGACGGCTTTCTTGGCTTCGTCGCTGTCGCCGCAGACCAGCACGTCGCAGTCGATGGAACTGCCGAGTTTTTTAAGGTGCGTGGCTGAAATATTCTGAAACGCAGCCACGACGTGTACGCCATCGCCCAGCAGATCCTGCGCCTCTCTGGCTGCGCTGCCGGCGGCAGGCACTGCTACTCGGGTGAAGTCGTTTGGATTCACAGGCACGGTCACATCGACCAGTACCTTGCCGGTGAGAGCTTCCTTTACAGTGGATAGCGTGTCTCGATGCGCCGCATAGGGAACCGTAAGCACGGCGACATCGGAAGCCCGGGCTGCCGCAACGTTATTCAGTCCTGTAACGACTCCGGCTGCGTCCAGCGCGAGATTGAGTTCCTCCGCCACACGCTGCGCCTTTGCCTCGTCGCGCGAACCGATCACGACCTGATGACCGCTGTTTGCCCAGCGCATGGCCAGCCCGGAGCCTTCCTTGCCGGTGCCGCCCAGTACCGCAATTTTCATAGGTGTTGATATCCCTGTATGAGCATGGATTGGCGCGATTTTATCAGCAACCAGTGGCAAGCCGCTTGGCGATGATCGATCCGCTCGTATTACAATCGCGAAGTTTCATGCACAGGAGTATGCGTTGATGAGGAAATGGTGGGGCTTGCCGTTCGGAGCAGCCATTGTCGCGCTGGCGTGTGCGGCTGTCTGGTATGCGTTCAAGCCGGAAGCGCCGTTGCAGGTGCGGGCTACGGTTGCAGGTCTGCCTTCTGGCAACATCCAGAGCGCAGCCGGGTTTGCGCGCGCTTATCAACCGCGCCAGTTCAGCTTCCCACAGGATCACGGCCCTCATCTCGACTATCAGACAGAATGGTGGTACTACACCGGCAATGTGGCGGATGCTGCCGGTCGCCGCTTCGGCTATCAGTTGACCTTTTTCCGCCGCGGGTTACTTCCTCCCCAGGATATGCCCAGCCGTCAATCCGACCTGGCAAGCAGTCAGGTCTACTTCGCGCACTTCGCTGTCACTGATGTATCGGCTGACCGGCACTGGGCGACAGAACGAATCAGCCGGGGCGCGGGCGGCCTGGCCGGCGCCAGCGGTAAACCATACCAGGTTCACCTCGAAAACTGGTCGGCGGTATCGACAGATGCCGCAGGCGACGCCGTAAAGCTGACTGCCTGGGACGGCGCCTACAGCATCACCTTACAACTGCAATCGACCAAGCCTGTCGTGCGGCATGGCGACAATGGTCTAAGCGCCAAAAGTGACGTACCGGGTAATGCGTCATACTACTATTCGCTGACGCGAATGCAGACATCCGGAAGCATCGCGACCGAAAGCGGGAACTACACCGTAAGCGGCCTGAGCTGGATGGACCATGAGTGGAGTACCAGCGCACTGGGTAAAAACGCTGAGGGCTGGGACTGGTTCGCGCTGCAACTGTCCGACAACCGCGAACTCATGTATTACCGCTTCCGTAACGTCGATGGCGGCATCGACCCGGTATCCGGCGGCACGCTGATCGGCGCCGATGGCAGCGAGACACATCTTCGCGAAGATCAGGTTACTGTTGACGTGCTCGATAGATGGCGCAGTCCGGGCGATGGCGTCGAGTATCCGGTAAGCTGGCGCATCGGGATACCGAGTCAGAGCATCGATCTGCAAGTCGACGCCCGCATCAAAGACCAGCTCAACCGGCTGTCGATTGTCTACTGGGAAGGCGCCGTACGGGCGACGGGCAGCGCAGGCGGCGCGTCTGTGACGGGTGTCGGGTATGTGGAGTTGACCGGCTACAGCGGGTCGATCAACGGGAAGTTTTAACTGATTCAGTCCGACAACACCGCATCCAGAGCTTCGCCGACTGAGCGCGCTGGAATCAGCTTCAGGTTCGAGAAGGGCGAGTCGATCGGGCGCGCCGTTTTCGGCAGCAGGCAGCGCGCAAACCCGAGCTTGGCTGCTTCATTCAACCGCGCAGTCAACTGCCCCACCGAGCGCAGTTCGCCGCTTAAACCGATTTCGCCGATGATTGCCACATCAGACGGCACAGGCACGCCTTTGGTCGCGCTGGCTATCGCGATCGCTACGGCGAGGTCGGCAGCCGGCTCGTCAATGCTCATTCCGCCGACAATGTTGATAAACACGTCCTGATCGTGCAGGCGCAGGCCCAGCCGTTTCGACAGCACCGCCAGAAGGATGAACAGGCGGTTGTAATCGAAACCGTTAGCCGTCCGGCGCGGCATCGGATTCTGCGTGAACGATGTGAGCGCCTGAACCTCGACCAGCAGGGGGCGCGTGCCTTCCATCGTGACGGCGATCGATGAACCCGGCGCATTCATCATCCGCTCTGCCAGAAACACCTCGCTGGGATTGCTGACTTCGACCATGCCGGAGCCGGCCATCTCGAAGACGCCGACTTCGCTCGTCGTGCCGAAACGGTTTTTAACGCTTCGCAACAGGCGCAAGGCATGGAATCGGTCGCCCTCAAGCTGCAGCACCGTATCGACAATATGCTCCAGCACTTTAGGCCCGGCAATGGAGCCTTCCTTGGTGACATGCCCCACGATGAATATGGGGACTCCCGTCGATTTCGCCAGCGCCTGAAGTCTTTGCGCACATTCGCGCACCTGGCTGACCGTGCCGGCGCTGGATGGCACGCTATCCAGATACATGGTCTGAATCGAGTCGACGATGGCCAGCTTCGGGCGCATGCTCTCGATCTGGAATATCAGATTGTCAAGGTTGGTATCCGTAAGCAGATACAGGTCGCTGTCGCCGACCTTCAGGCGCTCTGCGCGCATTTTGAGCTGCTGAATGCTTTCCTCGCCACTCACATACAGCACCTGCCCCGCGTTTTGTGCGATGCTCACGGCAGCCTGCAACAGCAATGTCGATTTGCCGATGCCAGGCTCGCCGCCTACGAGTACCAGCGACCCGGGTACGATACCGCCGCCCAGGACGCGCGAGAACTCGGCAATCGCCAGCGGAAGGCGTTTGATGTCTTCTGCGCTGACGGCGCTCAGCTTTTGAGGCGCCGCGACGGATAGGGGGCTGCGCTGGCTTTCCGCTCGGCCTTCCTGATAAACTTCCTCGACCAGGGTGTTCCACTCGCCGCAATCCGGGCATTTGCCCGACCAGCGCATTTGCGCATTGCCGCAATTCGAACAGACCCAGCGCGTTTTCAGTTTTGGCGTCGTCTTTGGCATACTGTTTAGTGTAGCACGGATGTTCTGGTTGTGAGGGAGGCAGATGTCAGGGCGTGCAACTTGATATACTGAAAGAAATGAAGTTGAGACTGTTACTCGCGCCGGCGCTGGCAGCAGCGTTCATCCTGCTCATTGCCGCCTGTAGCGCGAATGCGAACTTCCTCACCGATGTATCGGTGCATCCGACGGTGCTGACGCCGCGCGCAGACGGCGCCTTTGACATGGCGCGCATCACCTATAAATTGTCGCAGCCGGCGCAGGTATCGATCTACCTGACCGATGCCAATGGCACGCGCTATACGCTGCGCAATGATGCGCAGCGCTCGGCCAGCCCGGCGCCGTATGAGTTGTTGTTTAACGGGGTATCGAACGGCCGCCTGCTGCCGAACGGGTCCTATACATGGCATGTCGATGCCACCGATAACTCCAGGCGCCAGGCTTTCAGCGGACTGCTGCAGATTTCCAGCGGTGGGGTACCTTACCCGAAAATCAAGGAACTGACGCTTTCTACCCACACGATATCACCCAACCGCGATGCAATTGATGACCACACTTATATCAACGTCGTGCTGGCGCAGACATCGACGCTGAGCGTGTATGTCGTAGGAGCCGATGGCATTCATTATGAGGTGCAGCGCATGGAGGGGCTGCGCCAGACGACCAATGGCGGCGTGCTTGGCCCCGGTCGTTACACGTATGACTATGATGGCGGTATCAACCTGGGCGCTGACCCGCCGCCGAATGGCAATTACACGCTGGTCGCCCGATCACAGGATGCTATTGGCCAGCAGGACACACTCACCTCGACGCTGACGATCACGCAGAGCGGCCGACCTGTCGCCGAAATCGTCACGCAGCCTGACGGCAGTTCAGTCGAATGGTCGGCGCATGGCAAATCGGTGGTGCGCGCGCCAAACGAACCCAATTTCATCACCATGGGATTAGGTGACACGCTTTATTTCACCATGGCGGTACGCAATGTCGGGCCGGTTCCCATACGCACCGGCGGACCGTTTAACCCGAACGACTGCTATACCATGGACGAAAATCGCTACACCAAAGGTTTTATCCAGGAGCCGGGCGTATTCCGTGTTGGCATCGACTACGATACCAACCCTGGCCCCGACCACCCCTGGCGCTGGGGCGTCGGCACGCTGAAAGACCTGGACATCGTCATGCACAACGGCACCAAGCTCTACTATCTGGCGCCGGGCAAGCAGGTCATCGTGAGCGGCTGCATCAAAATGACGAAGATACCGGCCCGCAATCCATTCAGCGTGTATGCATCGCTCATTCAGGAAGATGTGGAGATACAGCCGGTGAACTTTCACGTGTCGCCCGTCCTGATTCAACTGGTTGCCCCGTAACAGCCCATTAACTGAACAGACCTATGCCCGTTTCGGATGGCTCCGCAGCGCTCGCAGTAATAATCGTGTCGTGGAATGTGCGGGAACTGCTGCGTGCATGCCTGATGTCCCTGTTACAGGATATCCAGGTAGTGGGCGTGCCGGCGCGCGTGATTGTCGTCGATAGCGCATCACGCGACGGGTCGCCGGACATGGTGCGGTACGAATACCCGGATGTCGAGCTGCTGGCATGCGATACGAACGTCGGTTTTGTTAAGGGCAACAATCTGGGCCTCGAACGCTCCGGTATTCCTGACGTGTCGTCGTCGGCACATCAGGAATGTCAAATTGACCAGAATGCGCCGGAGTATGTGTGGTTGCTGAATCCAGACACGGTTGTGATGCCAGGTGCAACGAAGACACTGCTGCAATTCATGCGCACAACGCCGCGTTGCGGGATGTGCGGACCACGCCTGTTGAATCCTGACGGCACGCTGCAGCCGGGAGCTTTCGCGTTCCCCGGGCTGGTGCAACTGGCGCTGGAGACCGTGCCTGTGTTGTGGCGCTTCCGCAATAGTCGGTTGGACGGACGCTACGACGCCGCGCAGTATGGCGCAGGCCGTCCATTCAGAGTGGGTCATCCGCTGGGCGCCGCCATGCTGGTCCGGACGGCTGCAGTCAGGCAGGTTGGTTGGCTGGATGCCGGATACGAAATGTACGCCGAAGAGGTCGACTGGGCGATGCGTATGAATCGCGCCGGCTGGGAGCGCTGGTGTGTGCCTTCGGCGCAGGTGATTCACTACGGCGGCGCGAGCAGCGCACAGGCCAGCGCAAGAACAGAACGAATCAAATGGCGCAGCCGGCAGCGCTATTACGAACGTTACTACTCCCCTCTGAAGCTCTGGCTGGCGCGTCGTATGGTGCCGGCGGCGTTCAGGTGATGACCTGCCTGACGCGATATTTCGCCCAAAGAGTTATTTGACATGTTTCCGGTAGAGTGTGAAGAGCGGATTGAAGGGATGATATGCTTCAATCGACATGCAGCAGTCTATTGAAGCGATCATCTTTGATATCGGCGGTGTGCTGGTGCGCACGACCGACTGGAGCGGCAGGCGCAGGTGGGAACAACAGCTTGGTTTGCAGGAATTCGAGTTATCCACACTGGTGTTCAGCTCGCCTGAGGCTGCCGCGGCGTGCATCGGCGCGGGAGCGGATGAAGCGATCTGGCGGCAACTGGCGGATCGCCTGAACCTCAACCAGAAACAACTGGACAGCCTCAGGTCCGATTTCTGGTCGGGAGACACCGTAAACGCCGAGATGCTGGCGTTCATCCGGGGCATCCGAAAGCACCACAGAACTGCTATCCTCAGCAACGCCTGGCCGGAGATGCGCGATTTGAACGAGCAACGCTTCGGCCTGCGCGGTATCGTGGATGTAACAACGTACTCCTTTGAGATCAGAATACAGAAACCGGCGCCGGCCGCATATCTGGCTGTCCTGCAACAGTTGGGTATCCGATCTGAGGCGGCATTATTCGTGGATGATTCAGAGATAAACGTCCGCGGAGCCAGTGCATTGGGCATCCATACGGTGCATTTCACGGAAACCGACGAAGCGATCCGTAAGATCAGTCATTATCCGGGTATATCCGCAGCCGATTGATGCGGTAAGATACCCTGGCGATATGTGTCGGGTTATCGGCAGAGAGTTCCATTAGTGCGGAGGTTGTATGGAAACGGCTGTTCAAGGTCAACTGGATGAAGTGCGGGGTCAATATGAGCGTGATGGCTATGTCGCCATACGCAACGTGATCGACATCGGCCTGGTTGAAGAGGGCAGGCGGCATATCGAATGGCTTCTTGAAAAGAACCCCGGCACCAGGCCGGAGCAATTGCATCACAGCCTGATGACAGACGACCCCTTCTGGGTTCGACTTGTCAGCGATCCGCGTCTGCTGGATGTCGCAGAGCGCTTTATCGGGCCGGATATCGCGTTGTTCGCTTCACATTACATCGCCAAGCGTCCATACGATGGACAGGCCGTGCTGTGGCATCAGGACGGCTCCTACTGGCCGCTGGATCCGATGGAAGTCGTAACCATGTGGCTGGCACTGGACGACTCCACGCCGGAGAACGGCTGTATGCGCGTCATCCCCGGCACGCAGGATATGACGCTTCAGGAGATGAAACCGCGAACGGATGTCGATAACGTGCTGTCATCCGGCATGGACGACGATGCCGTCGACGAGAAGAAGGCCGTCGATGTTATTTTGAGAGCCGGCGATGTTTCCATGCACCATCCTAATATCGTGCATGGGTCAAACGCGAATACATCGCCGAAGTGGCGGCGCGGGCTGACCATTCGCTATATCCCGACTTCCACCCGCATCGTTACCGACAA